>NZ_BCSL01000048.1:0-17038 GCF_001570845.1 Dietzia papillomatosis NBRC 105045
CGGCCCGCGTGACGGCGCCCACCCCCGACGCCGGTGGCGCCTACTAGAATCACCCCGAATTGCCCGGGAGAGCCGTCTCGGGTTCCGGAGCATGACGATTTGTGAGGTAGCCCGTGTCCGTCGAAGTGACCATCGAGATCCCCAAGGGTTCGCGGAACAAGTACGAGATCCACCACGAGACCGGCAAGATCTACCTCGACCGGTTCCTCTTCACCTCGATGGGCTACCCGGCCGACTACGGCTACATCGACAAGACCCTCGCCGACGACGGCGACCCCTGCGACGCCCTCGTGCTGCTCGACGAGTCCGTGTTCCCGGGCGTGATCATCAAGTCCCGTGTCGTGGGCGTCTACACGATGTCCGACGAGGCCGGCGGTGACGACAAACTGCTGTGCGTGCCCGACCTCGACCCGCGCTGGGATCACATCCAGGACATCGACGACGTCCCCGACTTCGAGCTCAAGGCCATCGAGCACTTCTTCCTCCACTACAAGGACCTCGAGCCGGGCAAGCACGTCACCCCGGGCGAGTGGCGGGACAAGGCGCACGGCGAGAAGCTCGTCGCCGAGGGCCTGGAGAACTTCGTCGAGCACCCCGAGGAGAAGGCCGAGCCCTTCCGGGGCTGAACGAGGCCCGACCTCATCGAGAAGACAGTTCCGCCCGTGTCGCCCGAGTGGCGATGTGCGGAACTGTCTTCTCGTTGGTGGCTGGGTGGCGGACGCGGCGTACTGAGGCCGACCTCGACCGGTCAGCGGCCGGTGAATTCGGCCTCGCGCTTCTCCAGCGTCGCGCTGATCGCCTCCATCATGTCGGCGGAGGCCAGGAAACCCGCGTTCCACGTGGCCACGTAGCGGTTGGACTCGTAGATCGGCCCCTCGATCGCGCGATTGAGCACCTCGCGGGTGCCGCGCACCACGAGCGGCGGGTTGTCGGCGATCTCGGCGGCCGTGGCGTGTGCCGAATCGAGGACTCCGGCGGCGTCGTCGGCGACATGGGTGACGAGGCCGTACCGCAGGGCGGTCTCGGCGTCGATGTCACGGCCGGTGAGCGCCAGCTCGCGGGTCAGGGCCGAGCCGATGATGTAGGGCAGCCGCGCCAGCGAGCCCATGTCCGCGACGATGCCGACCTTGACCTCGCGCACCGAGTACGCCGAGTCCGCGGAGCCATGGCGGACGTCACAGGCCGAGATGAGGTCGATCCCGCCGCCGATGCAGCGACCCTGCACCGCCGCCACCGTCGGCGTCCTGGCGGACGCGACGGCGTCGACGGCCCGGCGCATGTTCTCCACGAAGTCGAGGACGCGCTCGTTGCGGGACGCGTCCGGGGCCTTGTCCTGCGGCAGGAACTCCATGAACTGCGGCATCATCGCCATCAGATCCAGGCCGTAGGTGAAGTTGCGGCCCTGCGCGGCGATGACCGCGGCGCGGACGTCGGGATCCGCGTCGAGCTCGGCCATGACCCGGGGCATCTCCGCCCAGAAGTCCGGGCCCATCGCGTTGTTCCGGCCCGGGCCGATCAGCGTCACCTGGGCGACGTGCGGGTGCCGGGTGGCCTTCTCGACGCGGACGGACGCGTATTCACCAGCGGCGGACGGGGCGGCGGCTGAGGTCTCTGCAATGCTCATGCGCTCAGCCTGCCAGAGCGGTCCCGACAACGGGGAGGGCCCGTCCCCGGTCAGGCGCGGGCGTCGGGCATGACGAACCACAGGATCGCGTAGATGAGCAGCTGCGGGCCCGGGAGCAGCAGCGAGGCCACGAACAGGACGCGCACCAACGCCGGGTCCAGACCGAAGTGGTCGGCCAGGCCACCGCACACGCCACCGATCCAGCGGTCCTCGGATCGGGTCAGGCGCTTCGGCCGAGAGGCGGGTTCGTGAGTCATGGCGATCTCCTCGTCGTCGTCCTGCCCGGACGATCGGGGACGTGTTCCCCGGTGAGCTCCACTCTCCACGACCGCGCCTCGCACCACATCGGGGAAAGACCCGGATCCCACGCCTCGGGGTGGTGCTGCTCGTGTCAGGTGTGGAACTCGCCGCAGTCCACGGTGAGCGTCTGCCCGGTGACTGCCGAGGCTGCGTCGGAGAGCAGGAACAGAACCGGGTCGACGATCTCCGCCTCGTCGGGCAGGCGACGCAGGTCCGTCTTCTCCGCCGTGTGCGCGTAGACGTCCTCGCCCGTCCCGCCGTACTTGGTGGCCAGGCTCTCGAAGTACGCCTTGAGGGTGTCGCCGTAGATGTAACCCGGCGCGACGGTGTTGACGCGGATGCCGCGCGGCCCGAGCTCGGTGGCCAGCGAATGCCCCAGCGCGACCAGGGCGGTCTTGGCGATCTTGTAACCCGCGTAGCGCTCGCGGGAGTGGTGGATGACGGCCGAGGCCATCATGACGACAGAACTGGTGACGGGGCGGGAGTCGGTGCCGTCCGTGGCGTCGGCGGCACCCGCGCCGGCCTCGAGGAGCGGGGTGAACTCCTGCGTCGTGCGCAGCGCGCCGAGGACGGACAGGTCGAGCCCCGCGGAGATCTGACCGTGATCTGTCCGGGCCAGCGGCTTCATGCTGGGCACCGCGAACGCGCTGTACACGAGCCCGTGGACCGCGTCGGCGTGGACCTCGACGGCCTCGCGCAGGGCCCGCACCGAGACGGGGTCGGTGGCGTCGACGGGCGCGGCGATCGCCGTACCGCCGGCACGGCGCACCTCGTCGTCCCGACGGACCGCGTCCGCGATCTCCTCCACCCGCGAGGCCGTCCGCGCCGCGACCACCACCGACGCGCCTCGCGCCGCGGCGCGCAGGGCCAGCGTGTGACCGAAGCCCGGGCCCGCTCCCACGATCACGACGGCCCTTCCCCGAAGGCTCCCAGAATCCATGCGCCTCACTTAACCAGCCCAGAGGTGACCGCGGCGGGATGTTCACCCCGGAGCGATACCATCCGCAGGTGGCCACCATCGGAGAGCAGTATCTGCGCAGCTCGTACGCTGCGACCCCACGGACACTCCTCGACGTGCTGGGCTCGGCGGTCGAACGGCACCCGGACGCCCCGTGCCTCGACGACGGCACCCGCGTCCTCACCTACGGCGAGGTCTGGCGGCAGATCCAGGTCTCCGCCGCGTGGATGCAGGACCAGGGCGTCGGCGCCGGTGACCGGGTCGGCATCCATATGCCCTCCGGCACGGCCGAGCTGTACCTCGCGATTCTCAGCACCCTCGCCGCCGGCGCGGCCTACGTCCCGGTCGACGTGGACGACCCGGCCGAGCGGGCCGAGCTGGTCTTCGGCCAGGCGCGGGTCGCCGCCGTGTACACCGCCCACGGCATGCGCGTCACCGACCCCGACAGGCCCGGGGATCCCACGCGGCACCGCCGGCCGACCGTCGACGACGACTGCTGGGTCATCTTCACCTCCGGAACCACCGGCCTGCCCAAGGGCGTGGCCGTCACGCATCGCAGCGCCGCCGCGTTCGTCGACGCCGAGTCACGGATCTTCCTGCAGGACTCCCCCCTCGGCCCGGGCGACCGCGTCCTCGCCGGCCTGTCCGTGGCCTTCGACGCCTCGTGCGAGGAGATGTGGCTGGCCTGGGCCCACGGGGCGTGCCTCGTGCCCGCGCCCCGCTCGATCGTCAAGTCCGGACTCGACCTGGGGCCGTGGCTGCGCGAGCGGCGGATCACCGTGATCTCCACGGTGCCTACGCTCGCGTCGATGTGGCCGGACTCCATGCTCACCGACGTCCGCCTGGTCATCCTCGGCGGCGAGGCGTGCCCACGTGAACTCGCCGCGCGGCTCGCCGCCGACGGCCGCGAGGTGTGGAACACCTACGGCCCCACCGAGGCCACCGTCGTCGCGTGCGCCGCGCCGCTGACCGGCGCCGACGAGGTGTCGATCGGGCTTCCCCTCGACGGCTGGGACCTCGCGGTGGTCGATGCTGCCGGGCAGCCGGTGGGCTACGGCGAATCCGGCGAACTGGTGATCGGCGGCGTCGGGCTGGCCCGCTACCTCGACCCCGAGAAGGATCTCGAGAAGTACGCCCCCATGGAGACCCTCGGCTGGGACCGCGCCTACCGCTCCGGCGACATGGTGAGACTCGAGGCCGACGGCCTGTACTTCCACGGCCGCGTCGACGACCAGGTCAAGATCGGCGGACGCCGACTCGAACTGGGCGAGGTCGACACCGCGGTGTCCTCGCTTCCCGGCGTCAACGCGGGCGCTGCCGCTGTGCAGAAGACCGAAGCCGGCCAGCCGGTGCTCGTGGCGTACCTCGTCACCGACGACCCGGACGGCTTCGATCTGGCGGCGGCCGCCGGGCTGCTGCGCGAACAGCTGCCGGCGGGCGTCGTACCGCGGCTCGCGCTCGTCGACGAACTGCCCACCCGTACCTCCGGGAAGGTCGACCGCGCCGCCCTGCCCTGGCCGCTGGCCCAGACCTCGGCCGCCGAGTCCGAACTCGACGGCACCGAGGCGTGGGTCGCCGAGCTGTGGTCCCACGCCCTCGGGGCCGACGTCTCCGGCGTCGACGAGGACTTCTTCGCACTCGGCGGCGGTTCGCTGGCCGCCGCGCACGTCGTGGCCCGCGTCCGGGAACGGTTCCCCGCCGTGACGGTGGGTGACATCTACGAGCGGTCCCGGCTGGGCGACTTCGCCGAGTACCTCGACGATCTCGAGCCGGAGGCCGAGGTGGCGCCCCGCCACGTGGCGCCGGTCGGCCTCGGCGCGCAGACGGTACAGGTCCTCTCGACGATCCCGTTGCTCGCCGTCACCGGCGTGCAGTGGCTGACCTGGCTCGGCCTGGCCAACAACGTCGCGGCCGAGCTCGGGGTGGCGTGGGCGCGGCCCGTGTCGTGGTGGCTGTTAGGCCTGCTCGCGATGCTGCTCCTGCTGCCCGTTGGCCGGATGGTCGTCACCGCCGGCCTGTGCCGGCTCCTCACGGCCGGCATCCGTCCGGGGACGTACCCGCGCGCCGGGTCGGTGCACCTCCGCCTGTGGGCGGCCGAGCGACTCGTGGAGTCCTCCGGCGCCGTCTCGCTCACCGGGGCCGGGTGGCTGACCACCTTCGCCCGGCTCGTCGGCGCGCGGATCGGACGCGACGTCGACATGCACACGCTGCCGCCCGTGACCGGGCTGCTCACCGTGGGCGACGGCGCCTCCGTAGAGCCCGAGGTCGACCTGGCCGGGCACTGGGTGGACGGCGACGTCGTTCACATCGGCAGGATCGAGATCGGCGAGCAGGCCGTGGTCGGCGCCCGATCCACGCTGCTGCCCGGCGCGACGATCGGCAGCGGTGCTCACGTCGAGATCGGCTCGGCCGTGGTGGGCCCGGTCAAGGCCGGCAAGCGCTACGCGGGTTCGCCGGCGCTCAAGCGCGGCAAACGCGGGTCGAGTTGGCCAGCCGAGCCCGCGCCCCACAACCGCGGCTGGAGCCTCGCGTACCAGCTCTCCGCCCTGGTGCTGGGCGGGATGCCGCTCCTGGCCCTGGCCGCGGGACTGGCGCTCGTGGCGTGGGGCGCAGGCGACGCCGCGGGTGTCGGGGAGCTGGCGGCGCGCGCCGCGCTGTGGTCGGTCCCCGGTGCGCTACTCGCGTTCGCCCTGTTCGCCGCGTTCACGCTGTTGTCGATCCGCCTGCTCTCGATCCGACTGACCCCGGGCTTCCACCCGGTCCACTCGCGCATCGCCTGGCAGGCATGGTGCAGCGAGCGGATCATGGACGCCGCCCGCACCTGGCTCTACCCGCTGTACGCATCGATGCTCACCCCGGTCTGGCTGCGCCTGCTGGGCGCGCGGATCGGCCGCGACGTCGAGGCGTCGACCGTCCTGCTCATCCCCTCGCTCACCACCGTCCGCGACGGCGCGTTCCTCGCCGACGACACCATGGTCGCCCCCTACGAACTGGGCTCGGGGTGGATGCGGCTCGAGCACGCCCAGATCGGCAAACGCGCGTTCCTCGGCAACTCCGGGATCGCCTCCGCAGGCCGCAAGGTCCCGGCGCGCGGCCTGGTCGCCGTCCTGTCGTCCGCCCCGCAGAAGGCCAAGAAGGGCACCTCGTGGCTGGGCTCGCCGCCGCAGAAGCTGCCGCGCGCCACCGCCGACGGCGACGACGACGGGCGCACCTACCGGCCGCCGCGCCGCCTGAAGATCGCGCGTGGGGCGTGGGAGACGCTGCGACTGGTCCCCGTGTGGCTGTCGTTCCTCCTGCTCGTCGGCGTGCTGGTGCTGTTGCAGGCCGCGCATCGCGAGTGGGGCTTCGGCGTGGCCGCCCTGCTCTCCGGCCCGGTCCTCGCCTACGCGGGCCTGGTCGCCCTGGTGGCGGCCGTGCTCGCCAAGTGGGTGCTGGTGGGCCGGATCCGCGCCGGCGAGCAGCCGCTCTGGTCGTCGTTCGTGTGGCGCAACGAGGTGGCGGACATGTTCGTCGAGCTGATGGCCGCGCCATGGGTGGCGCGGCCCGCCTCCGGCACGCCCGTCCTCAACCTCATGCTGCGGCTGTTGGGGTCGCGCGTGGGCCGGGGCGTGTGGTGCGAGTCGTACTGGCTGCCCGAGGCCGACCTCATCTCCCTCGGTCGGGGCGCCACCGTCAACCGCGGCTGTGTGGTCCAGACGCACCTGTTCCACGACCGCATCATGCAGATCGACCGCGTCGATCTCGCCGACGGCGCCACTCTGGGCAGTCACTGCGTCGCGCTTCCCGCGTCGTCGATCGGCGCGGGCTCCACCGTCGGTCCGGCCTCGCTCGTCATGCGCGGCGACCGCATCCCCGCCGGCACGCGGTGGCAGGGCAACCCGATCTCGCCCTGGCGGGGCTAGAGCGGCGGCGAGCCGGCCGAGCCGGGCGGGTGGGCGCGCGGTCAGGCGCCGGCGATCGCGCGCAGCGCCGCGAGGTGGGACTCGTATGCCTTGCGCCCGTCGCGGCTCAGCGAGAGCCACGTACGCGGTCGCTTTCCCACGTGGCCCTTGCGGACCGTGACGTACCCGGCCTTCTCCAGCACCGCGACCTGCTTGGACAGGGTCGAGTCGGTCACTTCGACGGCGTCGCGGATCGTCGCGAACTCCGCGTCGTCGACCCCGGCCAGCGCCGCCACGATCGAGAAGCGGACCGGAGCGTGGATGACCTCGTCGAGACGATGGCGGGCGTGCCCCTCGGAGCGGTCGCGCCCCTCCCGGCGGGCGTCCCGGCGCGGGGCGGAGCCCCCCGATCCGGCGGCCACGCTCGTCGTCGTCCTCCTCTCGTCACTCATCGCGCCACGCCCCGTCGGACGATGATCGCGGCGGCCACCAGGGCGGGCAACGCGACCAGGACGACGCCGAGCACGTACCACCAGGCGGTGAGGCCGATCGTCGTGCGGATGACGTTCAGGGCGGTGACGACGACGAGGATCATCACACCCGACCCCGCCATGCCCCAGGTGTACGTCCGGCCCGAGCCGCGGGGGCTGGCACTGATGGCGCGCCGCTGCCAGTAGATCGCCACGAACAGCAGTGCCACGTAGGGGATGAGTGCCCAGTTGGTGAACATGATCGCGATGGTGCCGACGCCCATCAGGACGGCGATCGCCGCGGCGAAGCCGGCGAAGACGCGGACGTCCTGGGCGGTGCTCACCGGCGGGCGAGCCTCCGCCTCGGCGAGCAGTCGGGCGGCCTCGGCGCGGTCGACCGGGCAGGTCGTGGGGTTTTCCGTAGTCATGACGACACCCTTCTCGGCGGAGCCCGACGGTGTTTCCCCCGAGGCGATGACTCGACTCTAGGCAACTACTTTCTCGTTTGGCAAGTACTTTTCCGGGATCGGCCCGGGGTCAGGTCGGCGACAGCGGACAGGGCGGGCCCCACGAGGGGTCCTCTAGACTCGCGCAGGTCATGGAATTGAAGGCAGCCAGCAAGGCACTCGCCGCCCGGATCGCACGCGACCACGCCACCTCCGGCGACGATCCGGGCGACCCCTACCTGCCGACGGCCGGAAACCACGGCTACCGCGTCGCGCGCTACGAACTGGACCTCACCTACAAGATGAGCTCCAACAACCTCCGCGGCGAAGCCGTCATCACCGCGACCGCCACCGAGACGCTAGACACGGTCCGGCTCGACCTCTCCGCGCACCTGGACGTGTCCAAGGTGACGATCAACCGGGGCGGAGTCGCCCGTTTCTCCCGGCCCCGCGGCAAGCTCGCCGTCACGCTCGCCGAGCCGCTCGAGCCGGGCACCGAGTTCACGCTGACCATCCGCTACTCCGGCAATCCGCGGCCCATCCGCGGCACGTGGGGCGAGGTCGGTTGGGAGGAACTCACCGACGGGGCGCTCGTGGCCAATCAGCCCAACGGCGCGGCCAGCTGGTTCCCCTGCGACGACCACCCCTCGTCCAAGGCGCCGTTCCGCATCCGCCTGACCACGGACTCCCCGTACCGGGCCGTCGTCACCGGCGCGCTGGTGGGCAAAAAGCGCAGCGGAAGCACGACCACCTGGGATTTCGACCTGCCCTACCCCACGTCCACCTACCTGGTCTCCATCAACCTCGGTCGCTACGAACACCTGAAAGTGGGCGACGGCCCCGTCCCGGTCCACGCCTTCCTGCCCGCCGACCTCAAGCGCGGGTTCCGGCAGGCGTTCGCCCGGCAGACCGAGATGATCGACGTGTTCAGCGGACTGTTCGGCCCGTACCCGTTCGACGAGTACGCGGTCGTGGTCACCGACGACGAGCTCGAGATCCCACTCGAGGCCATGGGGATGTCGACATTCGGCCGGGGCACCGCCGAGTCCGGTGACCGCGACGAGCGGCTGATCGCCCACGAACTGGCCCACCAGTGGTTCGGCAACGCCGTCACCGCCGCGCAGTGGAAGCACATCTGGCTGCACGAGGGCTTCGCGTGCTACGCCGAATGGCTGTGGACCGAGTTCTCCGGCGGTGCCGATGCCGGCAGCCACGCCCTGCGCTACTACTCGAAGCTGCAGGGCTCCCCGCAGGACATCCTGTTGGCGGACCCCGGGCCGAAGGACATGTTCGACGACCGGGTCTACAAGCGCGGTGCACTGACCCTGCACGCCCTGCGCCAGACCGTCGGCGACACCGCGTTCTTCGACCTCCTCCGGGCGTGGGTGGCCACCTATTCCGGAAAAACCGCCACCACGGACGACTTCCTCCGCCTGGCCGCCGACCACTCCCCCGTCGACCTGCAGCCCCTGTGGGACGCCTGGTTGTTCTCCGAGCCACTGCCGCCGACCCTCGGCAGGCCCCATGACCACCCCGGCCGCCGCTGAGGCCGAGCCCGGCGCCGCGCCGGGGGCCGCGGGCGGCATGCGGGCGCTGACCCTCGCGACCGTGTTCGCCGCAACCTCGGGGTACCTGGTGATGCTCATCGCCGGCCGAGCGCTCGGGCCCGCCGACTACCCGCTCTTCGCGACCTACTGGGGCGCGTTCTTCGCCCTCGGCGGCGTGGCGAACGGGCTCATGCAGGAGGCCACGCGGGCCGTCCGGTCGGCGCGGGAGGGAGCCGGCCGCGAGACCAGCGGCGGGGCCGCGGTCACCGGTGGAGGGGCCGCGGTGGCGACCACGCCGCGGGGCGCCGTGCGGCTGCTGCCCGCCGGCCTCGCCCTCGGCCTGATTCTCGCCGCCGCGGTCGCGGTGAGCGCACCCCTGTGGCCATCGCTGGGCCTGCCCACCTTCTCCGGCGCGGGGGTGGCGATCATGGCGTTCGGCATCCTCGGCTTCACGCTCCAGGCCGCCACCGCCGGCGCCCTCTCCGGCACCGAGCGGTGGGGGCTGTACGCGGTCCTGCTCACGGTCGACGCCGCGCTGCGGTTGGCCGTCGCCGGCATCGCATGGTGGCTCGGCGACGCCGGAATCGGGTTCGCGGTGGCCACCGTCGCCGGCGCGGTGACCTGGGCCGTGCTCATCGCCGTCTCCCCGGGCACCCGCACCGCGCTGCGCTCCGCCGTCGACGCCGGACACCGACGCTTCTGGCGCAACACCGCCACCGCGATGCTCGCCTCCGCGGGCACCTCCGCCCTGGTCACCGGCTTCCCGCTGTTCGTCACCGCGACCGTCCGCGACTCCGATCCCGCCCCGCTCGTCGGGGCCGTCATCCTGGCCATCACCCTCACCCGCGCCCCGCTGCTCGTGCCGCTGACCAGCTTCCAGAGCGCGATCATCGTCTACTTCGTCGAGCGCCGCGCCCGGGGACCGCGGTCGCTGGCCGCGCCGCTCCTCCTGGTCACCGCGGTCGGCGTCGTCGGCGCGGGCGCCGCGTGGCTCATCGGCCCGTGGCTGATCCGCGTGTTGTTCGGCGGCGACTTCGAGCTGCCCGGCGCCGTCCTCGCCGCCCTCACCGCCGCCTCCGTCGGTACGGCCGCACTCATGGTCACCGGGAATGCCGCCCTCGCCTTTGACCGCCATCTGCTCTACAACGCCGGCTGGTGGGTCGCGGTGATCGCGGCGGCGGCGCTGCTGGTGGCCGTCCCCGGCCCACTCGACGTGCGCGCGGCGGTCGCGTTGCTCGCCGGGCCAGGCATCGGGGTCGCACTCCACGTGGTGGGCCTGATCGTGGCGGCGCGGCGACACGGAGCGGCCGCATGACCGAGCTGCGTCCCCTGGTCCGCCGCGGCGCCGAGCTTCTCGCCGCGCTCCTGGTGGCCGGGCTCGTCGGGGCCGCGACCTACCTCGCCATCGACTCCCTGCCGTTCGCCGAGCCCAGTTGGCTGCCCGAGACGTTCGGCGGAACGCTCGCCGCGCTGGTCGTCATCGCGGCCGGATGGCTGCTGCTCCGCCGCTCGACCGGCCCCCGGACCCTGTGGGCACTGGGCACGGTCGGCCCCGCGTTCCTCGCGTCCTCCCACCTGAGCCTCCTCCTGAACGGCACCCCCCACTACCTCTTCGGCCTGGGTGGCGATCAGCTCAACCGCGTCGCCTACGTCACCCGCTTCGCCGACTCCCCCGCGATCGCCGACCCCTTCTACGCCGACGCCGCGCCGTTCTATCCGCCGCAGTGGTTCTGGGTGGGCGGGCGCCTCGCGGCCATGGCCGGAGTCGAGGGGTGGACTTTCTACAAGCCGTACGCGATCCTCACCATGGCCATCGCCGGCGCGATCGCGTTCGTGGCCTGGCGCTGGCTCGTCCCCGCCCGGCTGGCCGTCCTGTTCGGCCTCGCCACCTCCGTGATCGGTGGTCACACCAACGCCTACGAGCCGTACTCGTGGATCCTCATCTGCCTGCTCCCGCAGGTCGTGGTGGCGACGTTCCTGCTCTGCGCGCGCGCCGCCGCGGCCCGGGCGGAGACCTCGGCAGACCGCCGGCCCACGTGGCCGCTGGTCATGACCATCGGGGTCTACCTCGGCTGGGCCGCCCTCGGGTACACGCTCATCGCGGGTTTCGCCGCGCTGATGGTGGGCCTCGTCGTCGTCCTCCACGCCTGGTACCACCGCGCCGACCGCGCCGTGGTCGGGGCACTGCTCGGCCGACTCGCGGCGATGGCGGCGATCTCCGCGGCGATCGCGTTGGTGTTCTGGCACCGCTACCTGCTCGCCGTGCTCGGCGGGGCGGAGACCGAACCGTCGGTGGCCAACGATTTCGCGCCCGAGGTGGCGTCGCGGTGGCCGCTGCCGATGTTCGAGCCGTCCGCGGCCGGGTTGTTGTGTCTCGTCGGGGCGGTGTGGCTGGTCGTCACCGTGTGGCCCGGTGGCGCCGGGGCGGCGACCGCGCGTGCGGCGGAGTCGATGCGGGCGCGAGTCGGCGCCGACACCGCGGCCGGCCACGAAGTCGGCGCCGGCACCGACACAGACACCGCGCTCCGTGACACCGGACCGCTCCCCTCCTCCGGGCGCCGGCTCGTGCTGGCGCGGGCGCTCGCACTGACCGTGGTCGCCGCCCTCGGCTGGTACGTCCTGTCCGGCTTGCGTGCGGTCACCGGGAGCACGCTGCTGCCGTTCCGCATGATCCCCGTCGTGACCCTGGCGCTCGCGCTGGCGGGGATCGTCGGCGCGCTCACCCTGGCTCGGTGGGCGATCCGCACCTCCCCCGGGCCGTCCCGCGGGCGGGTGACCGCGGCCGCGGTGGTGGTGGCCGGGCTCGCCGCCGTTCAGCTGGTGCAGCACGTCTCCGACGAGGACGCGCACTTCGCCGCGGTGGCGCGGGAGAACCCCGGGGTGCCGCACGACGTCCTGGGGGCGATCGATGAGATGACCGACGATCGCACGCCGTCCGACCTGGTGGTGTTGACCGCGGACCCGTCGCTCTACGCGTACCGGCCCTTCCACACGTTCCAGGCCCCGGCGCAGGCGTATGCGACCCCGGCGGGCCGGTACGAAGCGCGGCTCGACGAGATCCGCCGCTGGTCCGACACCGACTCGCCGGGCGAGCTGACCGCGGCGATCGACTCGAGCTCGTTCCGCGGACCCGACGTGCTGGTGCTGGACCGGGAGGGCTCCCGGCGGTGGATCTTCCCGGCCATGGTCAACGTGATGCCGCAGAGCCAGAACAATGTGCGGGAGGAGATCGTGTTCGTTCCTCGCCAGTTCGACGACCCCGCGCTGTTCGACGTCCGCGAGGTGGGGTCCCGGATGGTGATCGTCCGGCGCTGACCCGGTTCCTCGGCGCCCGGGCCGCGAAGCCGGGCGAGGCGGCGCAGGCGGAGCCGACCCTCCGACTCGCGGGGTCATGCTGCGGCCTCGGCGCCGTGCAGGTGTTGCGCGATCGCTGTGTCGAGCTCGTGTAGGAGTGCGAACGGCAGGATAGGCGCGTCGAGTGGTGTCAGTGGTGGTGGGCCGGGTTTGGGTGGGGGTGGGTTGGTCGCTCGGGGGGTTGCGGGTGGTGGGGTCCATCTGACGCCTTGGGGTGCGGTGGGGTCTGGGGTGGTGGTCCAGCCGGTGTTGTGGATCATGGCGTGGCAGTCGCCGCTGGCCAGGGCGAGTTCGTCGATGTTGGTCAGGCCGCCGGCGGCCCAGGGTGTGCCGGCGTGGTGGGCTTGGCTGTGGCGGGCGTCTTGGTCGCAGTCGGGGTGGGTGCAGCCGCCGTAGGCGGCGAACAGGGCCAGGCGTTGGTAGCGGGAGGCGGTGCGGCGGCTGCGGTAGAGCTTGAGGTCGACTTCCTGGTCGCACAGGGCGAGGAACCAGTGGGTGCCGGCGGCCATGGCGATGGCCTGGTCGACGGGTACGCGGATGCCGCCGTCGGTGTGGCCGCACCCGGCCAGGGTGGCCAGTTGGTCGAGGTCGATGCGCACGACGATCGCCGCGGCCGCGCCGGTCCTCGTGGCGTCGGTGTTCAGGGCGAGGGTCAGGGCGTGGACGAGGGCGTCGTGCATGCGTTGACCGTCGCTGCGGGTGTCTTTTTCGTCGGGGTCGGGCCACAGGCGTCCGGGTTGGGCCCAGCGGGCGTGGACTTCGCGCATCAGGGCGGCCAGTTGGGGGTCCATGGTCATCGAAGCCCGGGCCATCAGGTCCAGTCCTTGGCCGGAGCAGGTGACCGAGCGGCGCCGGGCCCGTTCGCCGGCGCCGCGTTGGGTGCGGCCCGGATCGATCTGGTCCAACAGGCGGTGGGCGTGTTCCTGCAGGCGGCGGGTCGTGGCCTGTTCGGCGGCCAGGGCGATCAGCTCGGCTTCGAGGCGGCCGCGTTCGTCGTCGTCGACCTCGTCGGGCAGGGCGGCCAGGGTGGCGTTGATGATCTTCAGGTGCCCGGCGGAGATCGTCCCGGCGGCGGAGGCGTGCATGCGGGCGGTGTCGGCGATCGAGGAGTCCTCGAGGCGACCGCGGGCCTCCCCGGGGGCCAGGCCCAGGCCGCCGGTGAGCATCTGCCGTTCGTTGATGTAGCCCACCTGCCTGGCGGTACCGGAGGCGCGGGCAGCGGCCAGCACGCGCGCCTGGGTGGCACGCAACCGGCGGTGGGCCTGCTCCAGCGCGACCACCTCGGCGTGCAGCTCGGCGGCCGGGACCGCGGACCAGTCCCGGGCCAGGTGCGCGTCGAGCGCGCGCAGCACGGAGGTCAGCTCCTCGCCCGGGGCGGCCGCTGCGCTGGCACCTCTCACCGTGTCGCTCATGCGTTCGATTAGATCATCCGGGTACGACACGAACCCGTCACCGCAGGTCAGCGCGGTTGGGCTAGTCGACTCCGCTAACCGCCTCAGCCGGCTCGTCGCCTGGGACCGGGACTGCTTCTCCGCGGGCCGACCTGAACAAGTGGAAGTGCATGGACGCCATCAGTGCGAGCGGGAGCACTGCCGCGAGAGACCACTCCGACGAAGTGGAGATCGCGAACACGGCAGTGGCGATCAGGCCGTAGCCCGTGACCAGCGCAGACAGGACTGTGAGCGGCGATCGCTTCCACCGCCCCACACCTCGCCCGCGCGAGATCAGCCATCCGCCCATCAGCGCGGCGCCGTAAAGGGCGAGCAGACTGCACGTGAGCAGGATGTACTCCTGCGGTAGCTCGCGCGGCGTCGGCCCATTCCCGAGCGGCGAGGCAGCGGACCACGCGAGCCAGGACCCCCACAGTCCTAATAGAAGGGTGACCGCCACGCTGGCGGCCCAGTTCGCTGTTGAAGACCCACCCGTCTGACCGGCTGCCATGACGATTCCTTTCCTCGGCTGTCTAGCCCCGGTGATTCACGGGTATCTGCGGATCGCTGGGCGAAAATAGACCGAAGTGCTTCCTGAACAGGGGAAACTGGGACTTGTCTAAGGTTCCATGTTCTCCAGCAGAAAGCACTCGGTAGGTGAAGCGTACTTCGTGGTCGGCCGGTCTGTCCGTTACTGCTGATGGTGTCGGGGTGATCGCCCACGCCGGGGCCATCGCGCCTCGACTTCTGGCTGATCAGGTCGGTCTGACCGCCGAGCTGTCAGGGGCCATGGCTCGCCGACAGTTTATCCCGATCCACGACCGCGGCCGTGTGCTGATCGATACCGCGGTGATGCTCGCCGATGGCGGCGAGTCCATCTCCGACATCGGCGTCCTGCGCCACCAATCCGGGGCCCTGGGCCCGGTCGCCTCGGCCCCGACGGTGTGGCGCACACTCGATGAGGTCACTGCCGGCAAGCGCAAGAAGATCCAGGTGGCGCGAGCTCGCACGCGGCGGCATGTGTGGTCCCACCTGCCCGGCGGAGTACCCGCATCGGCGTGTGCGGGGCGGGATCTGGGATCGACGGTCGTGCTCGATGTGGATGCCACCATCGTGGTCACGCACAGCGAGAAGGAACATGCAGCTCCGACATATAAGCGCACGTTCGGGTACCACCCGATCGGCGTGTGGTGCGACAACACAGAAGAGTTTCTCGCCGCGAGCTTGCGCCCGGGCAACGCCGGGTCCAACACCGCTGCCGACCACATCGACGTCCTGGGCCAGGCAATCGCGCAGATCCCCGCGAGTCATCGGCGTGATCTGCTGATCCGCTCCGACGGCGCCGGCGCCTCCCACGACCTGCTGGAGTGGATCACCGAACAGAACCGCATCCGCGGTCGACAGGTGGAGTACTCGGTCGGATTCTCCATCACCGCCCCGATTCGCCGAGCCATCGCGACCTGCCCCGAAGCCGCGTGGGGACCAGCGCTCAACCCCAACGGGGACATCCGCGACGGGGCCGACATCGCGGAGCTGACCGGGTTCCTCGCTCCCGGGATGCTCACCAAGTGGCCAGACGGGATGCGGGTCATCGTCCGCCGCGAACGACCCCACCCCGGCGCCCAGTTGTCGATGTTCGAGGAGATCGATGGATGGCGCTACCAGGCGTTTGCCACCAACACCACCACCGGGCAACTGCAGTTTCTTGAAGCACGGCATCGGGCGCACGCCCGGGTAGAGGACCGGATCCGTCACGCCAAGGACACCGGTCTTGGCCGTCTGCCCTCACGCGAGTTCGCGCTCAATCAGGCTTGGCTGGTGGCGGTGATGCTCGCCGCAGATCTGGTGGCGTGGACTCGGATGCTGGCCTGTACCGGCGAGGCTGCGGTTCTGGCCTTGTGCGAGCCCAAAGCGCTGCGCTACCGCTTCCTGCACGTCGCAGCCCGGCTGACCCGTAGCGGCCGGCGACGCCGGGTGAAGATCCCCGAAACGTGGCCCTGGGCCACCGCCATCGTCGCCGTGTTCAACAAGATCGCCGCGATCCCCAAACCAGCCTGATCTCACCTGCCCGCCCTCGACATCACCACCCGGAGACCCGCCCACCGGCAGCGCCAGCCGGCACCCCCGCACGCCCTTACGCGAAAACAAGCCCGCCGTCACCCGACAGCAGCAGTCACACCGGCCCGTGAATCAGCGGGGCTAGAACGACGGGCGGGCGCGCTGACCGGTTCCATCCATTTCACGCCCTGCCGCGCGCGATGACTCCCCAGCAGGCGCCGGTCAGGTGCGAGGATCTCTGGCCGTGACCGCTCCCCGCCTCCGCATTCAGTCAAACGCCCCGGCGCCGCGGGTCCGGTGGCAGGAATCTGCGCCGCTGCGGAACCGTTCAGCGCGGCGGGGCGTCGTACCGGGTGTGGGAAGAAGTAGAGCCTTGGGCGCCGCGCTGGTCGCTGTGGGCGTTGGGCTGTCCGGGTGCGCATCGGCAGGCGGTGAAGAAGAACCGACGGCGACGACGACGAGCTCCGCCTCGGCCGAGGAGTCGGGCAACCCGTGGGATCTGCCGATCGAGCAGAGGCCAGCCCTCTTCGACCCGTGTGCGGACGTCCCTGCTGACGCTGTCGAACAGGCCGTAGGAGCCCCCATTCGACTGGAGGAACTTCTCACTAAGAGTGAACCGGGACAATTACAAGCATGCGGCTGGAGTTCCGACGAGGTAGTTCTTGATCTAGTCGCGACTTGGAAGTCACATTCTGACTATCTCGCGGACCCCACAGGCGTCGTTGACGGCGATGGTCATCCCGTCGGCGGCCGAAATGCGCTGCGGCTAGTTGACCAAGAGAACGAGCCCAATACCTGTCGATACTTGTTCTTCACTGGACGAGGCACGGTCGCGCTGACCGTCAGTCTGGCTACAACTTTCAAAACCTTCCGAGGGCATCATTTCGCGGACGCATGCGACGTCCTGCAAGAAACCGCCACCACCTTAGTCGAGTTCTTACCACCTGGAGATTTCCGATGACGGTTAACT
>NZ_BCSL01000049.1:0-16585 GCF_001570845.1 Dietzia papillomatosis NBRC 105045
GACCCCGGCGCGCTCGACGATCATCTCCAGGTTGTGCGGGTTGCAGATGCCCAGCCCGGTGCCGATCGGCGCGCCCAGGGGCATCACGGCCGCGCAGCCCACATCCTCCAGTCGGCGGGCCAGGACGGGATCATCGGTGGTGTAGGGGAGGACGACGAATCCGTCGTCGACCAGGTCCTCGGCCGCCTCGACGAGTTCCAGTCCGTCGGGCAGGAGCGTGCGCTCGTCGGCGATCACCTCCAACTTGACCCAGTTGGTGCCGAGCGCCTCGCGGGCCAGGCGGGCCGTCTTGACCGCCTCTGAGGCACTCCGGCACCCGGCGGTGTTGGGCAGCGGGCGGATGCCGAGCTCGCGCAGCAGCCCGAGTAGTCCGAGGCCGTCCGAGCCGAGGCGCAGGTCGACCTTGCGGATCGACACGGTGGTCAGGGCGGTGCCCGAGGCGATCAACGCCTCGCGCAGGACCTCCTGGTTGCCGGCACCGCCGGTGCCGGTGATGAGCCGGGAGCCGATCTCCTCACCGGCGATGACCAGCGGCGAGTCCAGCACCTCGGCGACGCGCGCCCCGTGGTCAGGGGCGGCGGGCGCGTCGACGGGGCCGGGGGCGGCCTCAGCCACCCTGGACCGCCGTGAGGACGTCCACCTCCGCGCCGGCGTCGAGCGGGGTGTCACCCCAGCTCGAGCCGGGCACGACCATGCCGTCGACGGCGATCGCGACGCCCTCGTCGGGCAGGTCCAGTTCGGCGACGAGCGCGCGGACGGTCGCGCCATCGGCCAGGGTGCGGTCCTCACCGTTCACGGTGACGATCATGGGGGCCTCCTGCAGGAAGTCGTGACGTACGGCACCACCGTAGCCGTCGGGCACGACCGGGGTCAGGAGCGGGCGAAGCGGTCGGGCGACGCCGCGCCCGCCGCCCCCGGGGCCGACCGCCCCAGCAGCGTCGCGACGACGGTCGCAGCGGTGACCGGCGTCAACGCGATCCCGTTGCGTCCGTGCCCGGTGGCGTGGACGATCCGCGGGTCGGCGGGGTCGACCCCGAGGATCGGCAGATTGTCCGGCGACATCGGCCGCAGTCCGGCGATCATCTCGGCGAGTTCGTACTCGCCGACGCCGGGGAAGATCGTCTCGGCGTCGGCGAGCAGGTCGCGGACCCCGGCGACGGTGACCTGCCGGTCGTCGCCGTGTTCGTACTGGGTGGCGCCCACGACGAGACCGCCGGCGCGCGGCACCAGGTACAGCGGCCGGCCCCGGACGAAGGCCCGCACGACGCCGCGGGGCGGGTCCTCACACCCGGGGCGGGACCGCAGGCGGAGGACCTCGCCCTTGACCGGGCGCACGGGCAGGCCCGCCAGGTCGGCGGAGCCGGTGCCCGCGGCGAGGACGACGCGGTCCGCGTCGAGGTCGTCGAGAGAGGAGACGGCGCCGCGCACCCACGTCACTCCCTCGGCGCGACAGGCACGGGTGAGGGCGGCGAGCAGGACCCGGTTGTCGACGGCGCCCTCGGAGTCCATCCGGTAGGCGGCGCGGGCGACCCGGGCCAGGGACGGCTCGGCCTCCCGGAGCTCGCGGCGGGTCACGCGACGCAGATCGGCCTCGGTGACGCCGCCGTTGGTGCCGGCCGGGTCGGTGCCCCGTGTCGGGTCGGGCTGGCTGGCCGCCCACTCCATGGCCATGTCGAGGTCCCGGGCGTCGGCCTCGTCGACCGCCAGCATGTGCGTGTACCCGGCCGTGCGGACGGGCGGACCGGGTGGGACGTGGGGGGCGAGCGCGTCGAGGAAGCCCGGCCACCTCCGGAGCGAGTCCACGCCGAGCGCGAACACCGCCTCCTCCCCCGGCCACGCCTCGCTGAACGGGGCGAGCATGCCGCCCGCGACCCACGCGGCGCCCGAGGTGGGGACGCCGCCGGGCCCGGAATCGTCGGGCTCGTGGACGACGACCTCATCGGCGGCCCCGGACCGGGCGATCGCCCAGGCGCAGGCCAGGCCGATCACCGAGCCGCCGACCACCACGACCCGCCCCGCACCGATACGGGCGGCGGGCGGGGCGGGGTCGACGGTCATGGCGGCCAGCCTAGTAGGGGCCATCACCTACCGTTGAACCCATGACCGCCCGCGCCGACCGCCTCCGTGCCCGCCTCGCCGACGCCCGCCTCTACCTCTGCATCGACGCCCGCCGACACCTCGACGACGATGCCCGCGCGCAGGGCTGGACGGGCGACTTCCCCGCCCTGCGCCGCGACGTCACCGCCGCGTTGACAGGCGGCGTCGACATCGTGCAACTGCGGGACAAGAACTCGGCCGGCGACCGCGACCTCGGGCCGCTGGAGGCGGGGCACGAGCTACGCGCGCTCGCGGTGATGCGTGAGGTCTGCGACGCCCACGGTGCGCTGCTCGCGGTGAACGACCGGGCGGACGTCGCCGTGGCCGCCGGCGCCGACGTGCTGCACGTCGGGCAGGACGACCTACCCGTGGAGTGGGCGCGACGGATCGTCGGCGACGACGTGGTGATCGGCCTGTCGTGCCACGCGACGGACGAGGTCGACGCCGCGGCGGCGAACCCGGTGGTGGACTACTTCTGCACCGGCCCCGTGTGGCCGACCCCCACCAAGCCGGGCCGCCACGCCCCGGGGCTCGGGCTCGTGCGGCACGCGGCCGGGCTGGGCGGCGGACCGGCCGCGGCGCCCAAGCCGTGGTTCGCCATCGGCGGGATCGACCCGGACACCTTGCCCGAGGTGCTGGCCGCCGGGGCGAGCCGCGTGGTCGTCGTCCGCGCGATCACCGCGGCCCCGGACCCCACCGCCGCAGCCCGCGAACTCCGGGCCGCCCTGGCCTGAGCGCCCCGCCCCGCCCCACCCCGCCCGGCGACCCGGCTAAGGCGTCGCCGCCTGCGGGGCCCCGCTCCCGGCCCCGGCGGCAGCACCCTCGGCGAGCGGGTCCGCCGCGGTCAACTCCTTGGTCAGCGTCCTGCGCAGAACCTGCCGGGGCTTGCGGTCGAGCGAATCCCCACCTCGTCGTCGTCCCCCTCCCCCGGCCTGGCCGGTGCGCCCGGCCTGCCCGGTCGGGTCGTCTCCCGGCTTGCGTCCCCACGAGTCGGGCGCCAGCCCCGGCACCAGGGTGAGGGCCTTACCCAGCCCCCACGCCGGCCACTCGACGCGCGCGTGGTCGACCTGCACCCTCGCGCGGCGGCCGCGCAGCACGAGGGTCATCACGCCGTTGTCGAACCACACGCCGTCGGACACCCGCCACCGCACCTCGGGGTCGCGCACGCCCACCGCCCGCGCGAGGCGACGCGTCAACGCCGGCAGGGGCTCGCGCACCGACAGCCGGTTCACCGCGCGGATCGACTTCTGCAGCGGGTTGCGGAACGGCGACATCACCAGCTGGTGCACGCGCGTCGGCGAATCCGCCACCCGCGGCGCGGTGAGCTCCACCTCCTCGAGGTACGAACAGTGCACGTCGCCGCCGAGCAGCAGGATCGACGCGGGCGCCGGGCGTGAATCCCCCGCGGCGACCTCGGTGAGCAGTCCCACGAGGTCGTCGAAGCTGTTGCGGAACGCGCCCCAGTGCTCGAGATCCACCGCGCGCCGCGCCCACTCCCCGAACCTCGCGGACACCGGCATGTCCGGGCGATGGCGCGCCACCGCCTCGTTCCACCCCTCCACGTGGTGCAACGCCGGCAGCATGAACGCGGGCAACGACGAACCGATCACCAGGTGGTCCACGTCCGCGTCCAGGCACGCGTCCCGGGTCCACGCCCACTCGTCCGAGTCCATGACCCGCCGGTCACCCGGATCCAGGTGGCGCGAGGCCCGCACGTCGAGCATCACCACCCTCACCCGACCGAAGTCGCGCTTGTAGCTCCACTGGACCGTGCCGCGCTCGGAGTCCGCGGCCACGGCGAAGTCCTCCAGCAGGCGCACGCGCTCCGCGTCGGAGGCGGCGCCCCGCAGGGCCTGGTACGTCTCGTTCGCCTCGAGCTCGTCGGGAGTGAGGTTCCCGAGGTGCTGGTAGACGAAGTAGCTGGAGAACGCGCCGATCACGCGGTCGCGCCACCACGGCTGGGCGGTCATCTCGCGCCGCCACGCGTACGAGGAGTTCCAGTCGTCGCGCAGGTCGTGGTCGTCGAGGATCATGCAGCTCGGCACGGTCGACAGCAGCCAGCGCACGTCCGGGTCCCGCCACGACTCGTGGTAGAGCCAGGAGTACTCCTCGAAGTCGCAGATCTCGTCCGAGACGTCGCGGTCGCCGCCCGCGCCCGCCGAGTCCCGCACCGACTGCGGCCCCAGACCGGCGTCGCGGCGCTCGGCGAGGCGCTCGGTGATCTCGCGGCTGGGGATGTCCGCGTACACCTGGTCGCCGAGGAGCAGCATCGCGTCCGGCCACTCGCGGCGCGGCGCCTGCGCCATCCGGTGCGCCAGCGCCACCAGCGCGTCGGCGCCGATCTCCCGCAGCGCCTCCGACGTCTGGCTCTCACCACGCCGGCACGAGCCGAACGCCAGCCGCACGGTGTCGTCAGCGCGGGGCGTGCAGATCACACTGGGCCTTCCCGGGTCGACCGGCCAGACCTGCTCGCCGTCGAGCTCCACCGAGTACGGCGTCTCCTCCCCCTCACGCAGGTGGCACAGGTGCAGCACGGCGAAGTGGTGACCGTGCACGCCCCAGGTCCGTTCGGTGGCCACCTCGTCGCCAGCGCGGATCGTCACCTCGCACGGGGCGGAGACCTCGACCCACACCGTCGCGTCGGTGCTGTCGACGTACCGGAGCAGCGGGCCCAGGACGAGCTCGGGTGTGCGGGCGGATGCGGTCATGCGCACCAGTGTGCACCCGCGCGGCGGGTGGGCGGGACCGGTCCGTCGAGCGGAACGGCGAGGGTTACCCGAGGAGGGTCCGGGGCCCGACGACGAGGACGTTCTCCGGCAGCCTGTCCCGCAATCCCCGATCGGCCGTGACCACCACGACCCGTCGGGGCCCGCCATCCAGCTCGGTGGCCAGGTCGACGATCGCGTCGTCACCGGAACCCGGCGCGCGGTGCACCACGAACGGGCCCGAGTGCTCGGCGGCGCGGGCGGCACCCTCGATCACGGCGTGCGCGCGGGCGACCCAGCCGAAGGCGGCCGCCGGGGCGGGCGGCTCGGCCGGGTGCGATCCTCCGGTCTGGGAGGGTCGTCCGGTCGACGCGGACAGTTCGAGGGTGCGGGGCATCCCGGCGCCCAGCTCGTCGAGCAGACGCCCGGTCGCGCCGGCCCGGTCCCGCCACCAGCCGTCGGGGCGCGAGCCGAGAACGTTGGCCACGTCCACCACCAGCTCGACCGGCTCGGACCGCAGCCCGGCCGCCCACGCCTGCGCGAACGCCGGCATGAGCGGCAGGTCCGCCACCCGCGTCTCCGGCACCCAGCGCAGCTCGATGCTCTCGTTGTTGGGCACCGTCTCCAGCGGGCGCGGCGCGTCGGCGATCACGGTCGTGTACGTCCACTCGACCGAGTCGGGGGACTCTTGGACCAGCGGTGGCAGCGCGCGGGGGCGGCGGTCGGCCCCGGCGGCTACGTCGGCCCCGGCGGCCCCGGCGGCCGCGTCGGCGCCGGACTCGTCGGGCTCCTCGTCATGCCTCTGGTCCGGGCGCAGCCGACGCAGCATCTCCGCGGCGTGGCGCATGTCCAGGCCGGGCCGGTGCCAGACCGTGCCGGGCATGCGGGAGGTCACAACCTCCGCGCGCACCACGACGTCGGCGGGCCGGATCTCCGCCTCCTCCTCGGTCTCGCGCAGCGCGGCGCGGGGCGCGTCCTCGTACGAGTCGCGCGCGCCGCCGGGCAACGCCCACGTGTCGCCGGAGGCGGTCCACACCGCGCGGTGCTGCAGCAACACCAGCGGGGTGTCCGGATCGGTGGGATCGGCGGCGCGCAGCAGCAGCCCGGCGGCGCCGAACCGGCCCCACCGGCGATCACCGCCCGCGGACACCACCCAGCCGTTGCCGTCACCCTCGCTCGCCGTCACCGGACCTCCACCTCCCCGGACGGGCCCACCCCCGTATCGGGCGGGTCCTCGAGTCCTCCTCGACCAGTCTGCCCGACTCCGCGCCGTCACTTCACTAACCTGGGACACACTCCCGTCGCGACGTCGGCTCGGCGGGCGAGGACCGGGGAGGTGAGCGACGCGATGCGCGCCCGAACCCTCGCACGACGCGGCACTCCCGGATCCTCCGACGGGACCGGCAGCGGTTCCACACCCACGCCGGGCTCCGGGCCCGGAACCGGCGGCCGCTCCGGAACCGGCGGCCGCTCCGCATCCGGTGCTCGGCCCGGGGCCGGCGGCGGCAGCGGCGAGTCCGGCACCGCCGTCCAGCCCCGCCACCCCGTGCGCCGCCGCGCCGCCCGCTTCTGGAGCGACGTGCTCACCACCCCCGGCCGGATGTCGGTCTTCGCGCTGGTCGCGATCGTGGTGGTGCTCGCGGGCGGCATCGTGGCGTCCTCCACCATCACCCAGCGGCAGAGCTACCACGAGACCCTGCTCGCCGAGGTCGAGCCCGTCGCCAACGCCTCGCAGACGCTCTACAGCTCCCTGACGATCGCGGACTCCGCCGCGAACACCGCCTTCATCACCGGCGGGATAGAACCCGCGGAACTGCGCGAACGCTACCTCCAGGCGATCGCGGACTCGTCGTCGTCGATCATCGCCGCCGCCCAGGGCCTCGACCGCAACGACACCGAGTCCATCGACCAGCTCGCCCACATCAACGCGCAGCTGGCCACCTACACCGGCCTCGTCGAGACCGCGCGCACCAACAACCGCGTCGCCAACCCGGTCGGCTCGGCGTACCTCGCCTCCGCGTCTGCGCTGATGCAGGACACCATCCTGCCCGCGGCCGCCGACCTGTACGACCGGCAGTCCACGTCCGTGGGCCAGTCGGACCGCGAGTGGTCGTCGCCGCCGTGGGGCTCGTTCTTCCTCCTCGGACTGGCGATCGCGGTGCTGGTGCTGCTGCAGCAGTGGCTGTGGCGGCTCACCGGACGGCGCATCAACCCCGCGCTCGGCGTGGCGTCCCTGCTCATGGTGGCGACGTTCCTGCTCACCATGATCGCCGGGTTCCTCGCCGCCAACGACAACGCCAAGGGCCTGTCCGAGGGCGCGGCGCCGATGAACGAACTGACCCGCCAGCGCATCAACGCCCAGAAGGTGCGCGCGCAGGAGACGCTCAACCTCGTGCGGCGCACCGACCCCGAGGGGTCGGCGGCCGAGCGCGCGGCCGTCCTCGGTGGCGTCCGCGACACCTTGACCGTGTATCTCGACGACGAGGAGGACAGCGGCAGCGACATCAGCCTCGACTCGCACGGCGCGGTGACGGACGCGATCGAGGCGCTCGACGAGTGGATAGCCGCCCAGAACCGCGCGGACTCGCTGTACCAGCAGGGCGACTACCAGGGCGCCATCGAGATCTCGTCCGGACAGGACGCCGGCGACTCGGGGGCGGCGTTCGACGAGTTCGACGAGTCCATGCAGGCCGCCATCGAGGAGGCCCGCGACACGCTGCGCACCCGCATCGACAACGCCCGCCGCACCTCCTCGAGTGGCCCGGACCTCATCATCGCGCTGTCCACGCTCGCCGCGTTCGGCGTCGTCGTGGGGATCGCGCCCCGGATCAGGGAGTACCTGTGAGTGCGCGGGTCGGCGGGGCGGCACGGGTCGGCGGGCCGGGACGGGCTGGCGGCGCGGCGCGGGTCGGCGGGGCGGCGCGGGCCGCGCTGGGTGGCGTGCTGGTGGCGGCCCTGGCGTTCGGCGCCGCGTGTGGGGTCGGCGACGACGAGGTCCGCCCCGGCGTCGGCGGGCCGGACCAGGGCGCGGCGGCCGAGTCCGCGGACATCGTCGGCGCGGGGATCCCGGAGGTGGAGGCCGTCATGCCGCTGCCCGCCGGCGCGGTGGTCAGCACCGACATCCCCGACAACCTGCCGCGCGAAGACGAGGAGAACTGCGACCCCCTGCCCAGCCTGCGGCCAGACGACGCCCCGCCCGAGGAACGTGTGCCGCGGATCCTGCAGCGCGGCCGGCTGATCGTCGGCCTGGACCAGGGCTCCAACCTGTTCTCCTTCCGCGACCCCGCCAGCGGCCAGCTCACCGGCTTCGACGTGGACCTCGCCCGGGAGATCGCCGCCGACATCTTCGGTGACCCGCGGCAGGTGGAGTTCCGGTCGTTGACATCGGCGAACCGGCTGGAGGCGCTCGAGAACGACCAGGTGGACGTGGTGATCCGGTCGATGTCCATCACGTGCGCCCGGCGCGAGCGGGTGACGTTCTCGGTGCCGTACTACCAGGCCTACCAACGAGTGCTCACCGTGCGGGGTTCGGGTATCACGGAGATCGAGCACCTCGAGGGAAAGCGCGTGTGCGTGGCGGCGGGGACCACCTCGGCGTCGCGACTGTGGGCGGAGTTGGAGCGGATCACCGTGCTGTCGGTCAACACGTGGGCGGACTGCCTGGTCGCCATCCAGCAGAATCAGGTCGACGCCATCACCACCGACGACGCCATCCTGGTGGGCATCACCGCGCAGGACCCGTACCTGCAGATCGTCGGTCCGCAGCTCGACGCCGAGCCGTACGGCGTGGGCATCGCCAAGTCCACCCCGGAGAACAACACCGACGGGCTGGTCCGGCAGGTGAACTCGACGCTCGAGCGGATCCGCGCGGACGGCACGTGGAACCGCATGTACTCCACGTGGCTGTCCGGGCTGGGACCGAACCCCGGCATGCCTGAGCCGCGGTACATCGAGGAGCCGCGATGAGTTACCGGAAGTGGGACGACCCGCCGGAGGACGGAGAACCCACCGTCGGCACCCAGGCCACCGTGCGGACCGAGGCCGTCGCCGTCACCCAGGCCGCGGCGGCCACGGGCGCGACGACGGAGACGGGCGCGATGGCCGAGACGGGTGGCTCCGCGTCGACCGGCGCGACCGAGGCCACCGGCGCGATGGCGGCCACGGGCGCGATGGCGGAGACGGGTGGCTCCGCGTCGACCGGCGGGATGGCCGAGACCGGCGTCGTCGACGTCACCGGCGCGGTGTCCATGACCGGGCTCCTGTCCGACACCGACCCCGACGCCGGCACCACCCCCCGCGCCGCCGGCCGGCCGCGTCACGATCCGGAGTCGCGCACCGAGTCCGTCCCCGGCGCGCGTCCGTCCGTCCGGACCGACGCGGTCACCGGTGACCGCGCCACCTCGGCACCGTTCCGCCTGCGCCACCCCGACAAGCCCGAGGACCGGCCGAGCCAGGCCGCCGAGGGCCTCGTCGATCTGCCGTACATCATCCCCGTCGACCCCATGTCCGCGATGCTCGCACCGGAGGACATCGAAGCCGAGTGCGAGGCCTCGAACGGCAAGCTGCCCAGGCCCGAACTGCGACCCGGCGACATCGTCGCCGACCAGTACGAGGTCCGCGGTGCGCTCGCCCATGGCGGGATGGGCTGGATCTACCTCGCCGTGGACCACAACGTCTCCGACCGCTGGGTCGTGCTCAAGGGTCTGCTCCACGCCGACCAGGCCGAAGCGCAGGAGGTCGCGGTCGCGGAGCGGGAGATCCTCGCCGAGCTGTCGCACCCGTCGATCGTGCGTATCTACAACTTCATCCACGACGACTGGGCCACCTCGCCCACCCACGGCGGGTACATCGTCATGGAATACGTCGGCGGCCCCAGCCTCCGCGACGTCCGGCGCGCCGCCCCCGGGCGGGTCCTGCCGGTGGAGAAGGCCATCGCCTACGTCCTCGAGGTCCTCCAGGCGTTGTCCTACCTGCACTCCGTGGGGCTGGTTTACAACGATCTCAAGCCCGAGAACATCATGCTCACCGAGGACCACGTCAAGCTGATCGACATGGGCGCCGTGTCGGGCGTCGGCGACTACGGGCACATCTACGGCACCCCGGGCTTCCAGGCCCCCGAGATCCCCGTGACCGGGCCGACCATCGTCTCCGACCTGTACACCGTCGGCCGGACGCTGGCCTCGCTCATCGTCCGACTGCCCGTCGTCGACGGTCGCTACGCCGACGGGATCCCCTCCCCCATGGAGGAGCCGGTCTTCAGCCGGTACGACTCCCTGTACCGGTTCCTGCTGCGCTCCACCCACGAGGACCCCGACATGCGGTTCCGCAGCGCCTCCGGCATGGCCAACCAGCTCATGGGCGTCCTGCGGGAGGTGCTGGCGCTGCGGACCGGGGTGCCGCACCCCGCGTTCTCGTCCGTGTTCTCCCCACAGCGGTCGACCTTCGGCACCCTGTTCACCGTCGAGCCGACGGACTTCCTCGTCGACGGCCGCGCCCGAGACACCACGCTCACCGGTGCCGAGCTCGTCGACGCGCTCCCGGTGCCCCTCATGGAGTCGTCCGACCCGGCCAGCCGCATCCTCGCCGCGACCTCGTACACCTCGGTCGAACAACGGATCGACACGCTCAGGGAGCTCTACTCGGACACCGGCTCCGAGGCGCACGAGAGCATCGGCGTCATCATGTCGCTCGCACGCGCCTACCTCGAGAGCGGGGACCTCGCCGCCGCCGAGGCGCTCCTGGAGGAGAACGCCCACCGGCGGCGCGCCGAGTGGCGGCTCGTCTGGTACGACGGCATCGTCGCGCTGCTCAAGGGCGACCCGGTCGGCGCCTACCCGAAGTTCCAGCAGGTGCTCTCCGCCATGCCCGGCGAGAACGGACCCAAGCTGGCCCTCGCCGCCACCGCCGAGCTCATCCTCGACGTCTGCCCCGAACGGGACCGCGCCCGCTGGGCCCGCTCGAGCGAGCACTTCTACCGCACCGTGTGGTCGGTCGACCGCTCGGTCATCAGCTCGGCGTTCGGACTGGCCCGCCAGCTCCAGCGGCGCGGCGAGGTCGCGGCCGCCATCGAGGAACTCGACCGCGTCCCACCCAACTCGCGCTACTCCTCGCTGGCCAACCTCACCGCGATCCTCCTCCTGTGCCAGGGACGCCCACTGGAGGAGACCGAGGAGTCCCACCTGCGGGAAGCCGCACGCCGGGTGACCAACCTGTCCGCCGGCGAGCACCGGGCCTTCCAGATCCGGCTCACCGTCCTCACCACCGCACTCGCGTGGATCCAGCTGCCCGGCAACGAGCCCTCGCCGTCCCCGCTGATGCGGGGCGTGCCGTTCACCGAGTTCGGCCTGCGCTCCGGTGCCGAGACCGTCCTGCGGACGCTCGCCCGGTCCACCGAGACGCGGGCCCAGCGGTTCCGCCTGGTCGACCAGGCCAACAGCATCCGCCCGCGCACGTTGTTCTAGCGCCGCGGGGGCGGTCAGGGCACTACCGTCCCAGGCCCAGCACGGTGTCGCACGCCCGCGCGATCGCCAACTCCTCGTCCGTCGGCACCACGAGCACCGCGACCCGGCTGTCCGGCGTCGAGATGACCCGCTCGCCCGTGCCGTTCTCGTTGGCGTCGCGATCGATGTCGACCCCCCAGTCGCTCATCGTGGACAGCGCGTCGGCCCGCAGGCGGGCGACGTTCTCCCCCACCCCGGCGGTGAACGTGATCGCGTCGACCCGGCCGAGGACCGCCCAGTAGCCGCCGATGTAGCGGCGCAGGCGATGGATCACCACCTCGTAGGCGAGCCGGGCGTTCTCGTCGTCGTCGTCGACCCGGGTCAGCAGCTCGCGGAAGTCACGCGCGCCCGACAGTCCCTCCAGCCCGGACCGGCGGTTGAGCAGGGTGGAGACGTCCTCCGGTGACATCCCGCGGTCGCGGATGAGGTGGATGATCAGCCCGGGGTCGAGGTCCCCGGGGCGCGTGCCCATGACGAGACCCTCGAGCGGGGTCAATCCCATGGAGGTGTCCATCGGCCTGCCGCCCGCGATCGCCGACGCCGACGCCCCGTTCCCCAGATGCAGGACGATCTGGTTGATCTCGTCGTAGGGCCGGCCGAGGACGTCGGCGACACGGTGGGAGACGAACTCATGACTGGTGCCGTGGAAGCCGTACCGACGCAGGTCCCATTCACGCGCGGTCTCCCTGTCGATCGCGTACGTGTGGGCCGCGGCGGGCAGCGTGTGGAAGAAGCCCGTATCGAACACCGCGACGTGCGGCAGCCCGGGCAGCAGCTCGCGGGCGACCCGGATGCCGCGCAGGTTGGCCGGATTGTGCAGCGGGGCGAGTAGTTCGAGCTTCTCGATGTCGGCCTCCACCTCGGCGGTGACCTCGACCGGCTCGTGGAAGGCCGGCCCACCGTGGACGACCCGGTGGCCGATCGCCTCGACGCCCAAATCGGTGGGGTGCACCCGCAGTTCCTCGGCCAGCTCCAGTACGCGGGCCAGCGCGGCGGTGTGGTCGGGGAATCCGGCCTCCGCGGTCCGCTCCGCGGCGGGCGATCCCGTGAGCTCGCCGCGGCGCACGGTCATGGTGCCGACGGGCTCCCCGATCCGCTCGACCAGAGCCCAGGCCAGCTCGGCCTCTTCGGCGGTGTCGAGGATCTGCAGCTTGAGGGAGGACGAGCCGGAGTTGATGACGAGTACGCGGGTCATGAATCGCTTCCCTGGGAGTCGCCGGCGCCCTGCGCCTGGACGGCCGTGATGGCGACGGTGTTGACGATGTCCTCGACCAGCGCGCCGCGCGACAAGTCGTTGATCGGCTTGCGCAGGCCCTGCAGGACCGGCCCGATCGCGACAGCGCCCGCGGTCCGCTGGACGGCCTTGTACGTGTTGTTGCCGGTGTTGAGGTCGGGGAACACCAGCACGGTGGCACGTCCGGCGACCTCGGAATCGGGCATCTTCTTCCCGGCGACCGTGGGGTCGACGGCCGCGTCGAACTGCAGGGGGCCGTCCACGACGAGGCCGGCCACCGGGTCGGCGGCGCGCGAGGCGGGACCAGCGGCGGACGCGGCGGCGTCGGCGATGCGCGACCGCACGAGTGCGGTGGCCTCGCGCACCTTGTCGACGTCCGCGCCCGTGCCGGAGTCACCGGTGGAGTACGACAGCAGCGCCACCCGCGGTTCGATACCGAAGCGCGCGGCGGTCTCGGCGGACGACACGGCGATGTCGGCGAGCTGCTCCGCGGTGGGATCTGGTACCACCGCGCAGTCGCCGAACGCGAGCACGTGGTCGGCCAGGCACATGAGGAACACGCTCGAGACCGTCTTAACGTCCGGCCGCGTGCGGATGATCTCCAGTGCCGGACGGATGGTGTGCGCGGTGGTGTGAGCTGCGCCGGAGACCATGCCGTCGGCGAGGCCCGTGTGCACCATCATCGTGGCGAAGTAGGAGATGTCGAGGATGCGGTCGCGGGCCACGTCCAAGGTCATCCCCTTGTGCTTGCGCAGCTCGGCGTACTCCTCGGCGAACCTGTCGGCGTGTTCGCTCTCCCGCGGGTCGAGCAGCTGCGCCCCGCTGAGGTCGATGCCCAGTTCATCGGCGCGGCGTCGGATCGCCTCGGGATCCCCGAGGATCGTCAGGTCGGCGACGTCACGTCGCAGCAGACGGCCGGCGGCGTGGAGGATGCGGTCGTCGTCGCCCTCGGGCAGGACGATGTGCCGCTTGTTCGCGCGGGCGCGTTCGAGAAGTTGGTGCTCGAACATCTGCGGCGTCATCACGTCGGGCGTGTCGACGCGCAGCCGGGCGAGCAGTTCCTCGGTGTCGACGTGCTTCTCCATGAGGCTCAGCGCGGTCTCGACCTTGCGTCCGGAGCCGGAGTAGACACGACCGCGGGTCTCGGCGGCGAGCCGCGCGGTGTCGTAGGTCCCGTGCTGGGTGCAGACGATCGGCAGGGTGGACCGCATCCCACGGACGAGCTTGTCCAGCGCCGGGTTCGGCGTCACCCCGCCGTTCCAGATCATCCCGGCCAGCGACGGGAAGCCTTCGGCCGCGTGCGCGGTGAGGATCGCCAGCACCGCGTCGGTGCGGTCGGCGGGCACGATGACCACCATGCCGTCGACGAGCCGCTCGAGGATCCGGTCGCCGGTCATGCCGCCGACCATCACGGCCATCGCCTCGCGGTCGAGCAGCGCCGGGTCGCCAGAGTACAGAGTGCCGTCGACCGCCTCCTTGAGCTCGCCCATCGTGGGTGCGGTGAGCAGCGCCTGGGTGGGCAGGGTCCAGGCCGGCACGTCGAGCGTGTCGAGTTCGGCCTGGATCGCCTCGAGGGCGTCGGGGTCGCAGCGGTTGGCGACGACACCGACGGGGTGGGCGTGCTCGGCGCGCAGTTCGTCGAGCGTGAGCCGGGCGTTGGTGCCGATCTCTGCCGGAGAGCGGTCGGTACCGCGGAGCACCAGTAGCACGGGGGCGCCCAGGTTCACGGCGATCGTGGCGTTGAAGTCGTACTCCGTGGGACTGGGGACCCCGGTGTAGTCGGTCCCGAGGATCACCACGACGTCGCATTGGCGGGCGACCACCTGGTAGCGGTCGACGATCTCGGCGAGGGCGGCGTCGCGGTCCTCGTGGACGCGCAGGTTCGTCACGCCGATGCAGTCCTCGTAGTCGAGGTCCACGGTCGTGTGCTGCAGCAGCATCTCGAGGATGCGGTCCCGGGCCGACTCGTCGGCGGTCGCCGTGCCGGTAGCCGCGCCGGTGGTCACACCGGGGACCGGCCGCGGGGCGACGGTGACGGGACGGAACACGCCGACCCGCTGGACGGTACCGGCGAGGATCCTCAGCAGGCCCAGCGCGACGGTCGACTTCCCGGTGTCTCCCTCGGGGGCCGCCACGTAGACGGCTGACGAGGAGAGCGGCTCGTTCCCGCTCTGGGCCGGGATGGTCAGCGCGGCGATGTCGGGTTCGGGCGGCTCGGCCCCGTACGACTCGGACGACTCGGGCGACTCGGGCGTGACGGAATCGGGCGGAAGGGAATCGGGCACGGGGGCATTGTGACAGCGCGGGTGGCGCGGCACATCAGGTACACCCCTGTCGGGCGCGTCCGTCACCCCGGTCGGGGGCCGATCGTCAGGCATCGGTGAGCCTGTCGACGCCGGGTGGCAGCCACGTGCACAGCCCGGGCGAAGCGGGGTTCACGATGGTCGTCCAGCCCGCCGGCCCGTCACCGACGAATCCGTGATGGACGGGACAGCCGAGTGCGCCGTTCGCGACGGTCGTCGGTCCGCCCCTGGACCATTCCCGGACGTGGTGGAACTGACTTCGTCGGGCCGGGGCTGTGCATCCGGGGAAGGTGCACCCTCCGTGGGCGGCGTAGAGGACCAGCCGCTGGATCGCCGTGGCGATGCGCCGTTCGGGGTGGGCGTCCACGTCGACCCTGAGCAGCTCTTCGCGTCCGTCGCGGAGTAGCGAGACGAACCATGGCATGGCTCCGGCCATCGAGACGGCCTGCCTGACACTGAGCTGGGTGCCCGAGTCGGTGCGGACGAGCGCGTGGGGGTCCTCGAGCTGCTCGGGGGTCAGCCGCACCACGATGGTCGCGATCCCCTTGGGCCGTGCCGGGTCGACGGTCGAGCCGAGTGCCCACTGGTGGACCAGTGCGTCGTGGGCACGCTGCTCCGGGGTGCGGTCGTCCGATCCGGGTTCGCACGGCACGGCCCCGCCCGGGCCACCGAAGTCGCATAGCGCCCGCTCCACCAGCGCGCGACCGCGAGGGGTGAGCGTCATGGTCAGCGTGCTCGTCCCGTCGGAGCGCACGGCTCCGAGCCTCGCGGAGCGCTGACGCTCCTGGTGCTCCTCGCGGTCCCGGCCGCGGGCGGGACACAGCTCCGCGATCCGTCGCGCGGCCTCAGCGCGCAGGTCGGCGGGCGCCGCCGACCGGGCGAACCGTGTGAGTTCCTCGGCGAACGCGGTCTTGGCCGTGCCGCCCATCGTCCCGGGTAGTGCCGCGACGGCCTTGGCGATGATCCGCTCGTGCTCACCGGAGATCTCTCCGCTCGCTGCCGCCCGCCCGGCCGGGGTGGCCTGGCGCCCGCCGGCGTCGATCCGGCCGTGCACAGTGCCCTTGGCCAGGCCCAGCCTCTCGGCGAGCATGGCGGCCACGCCTCCGGGGGTCCGGCCCTTCTGCCCGTGCAACGCCGCCAGCTCGGCGGTCGCGCGGCAGCCGCTGGCCTCGAGCCGGCGCGCCAGGACTTCGACGCGGCCCACCGCGTCCGCGAGCGCGTCGGCCTCGACGGCGGACCACTCGACCGCGGACAGTGACTCCACGGACGCCTCGAGGAACCCGAGGACATCGGCCAGCGTGGGCGGCTCGACACTGCGACCGCCGTCGCCCTCGGTGCCCGATATCCCCTGCTCCATGCCCTGAAGTATAGAACAGGCGTACGACACCGTGGGGTTGCTTCCGGCGGCCGACCGCCCGCGGGTCTCCTCAGTCGCGCTCGGTCAGCAGCCGGAACCTGAGCTCGTCGAGCATGGCGGCGACCTCGGCGCTCACGAGCGCGCGTTCGAGCGTGACGAGCCTGGCGAGGTCCGCTGAGGCCGCGTCGGGGTCACTGTGGTCGAGGTGTCGTGACGCGCGCGTGTAGAGCAGGTCGAACTCTGCGAAGTCGTGCACGCGGTCGCGCGCGAGTTCGCCGATCCACACGCACTCCCGGCCGCGCTCGCCGGCCGCCTCGAGGACACGCCGGGCCGACTCGAGGACCGCCCTCACCTCGCCGCGCCGGGCCTCGCCGTCCCGCGCCGGGCCT
>NZ_BCSL01000050.1:0-16438 GCF_001570845.1 Dietzia papillomatosis NBRC 105045
CCTGTTCTCCCTATCTGAGTGGACAGAGGCGATCTACACCAAGATCGTCGACAAAGTCGGCACCCGCACCTACTGGGAAGACTGGGCCGCCGATGTCGCCGACATCGCCGCCGCGCAGATCACCCGCATCAACGCCACCCTCGCCAACGCCGATACCGAACTAACCCGAGGGTTCGACGACTTCGTCGACGGACTGAGGGCAAACCTCAACGAGTCGATCAGCCGCGACGACGCGATCAGCATGCTCTCCCAACACTTGATCACCAAACCCGTCTTCGACGCCCTATTTGAGGGCCACGACTTCGCCGCTCAGAACCCGGTCTCCAAGGTCATGCAGACCATGGTCGACCAACTCGCCAGCGCCAACCTCGACGCCGAGACCGCGAAACTCGACTCCTTCTACGACTCCGTCCGCGTCCGCGCCTCCGAAGTCACCTCCGCCGAAGGCAAACAGCAAGTCATCGCCGAACTGTACGAGAAGTTCTTCAAGCTCGGCTTCGCCAAACAAGCCGACGCCCTCGGCATCGTCTACACACCAGTAGAGATCGTCGACTTCATCCTCCGCGCCACCGACCAAGCCCTGCGCGACTCCTTCGGCCGAGGCCTAACCGATCAAGACGTGCACATCCTCGACGGGTTCACCGGCACCGGCACCTTCATCACCCGCTTGCTCCAATCCGGACTGATCCAACCGGCGGATCTAGCCCGTAAGTACGCGTCAGAGATCCACGCCAACGAGCTCATGCTTCTCGCGTACTACATCGCCGCGGTCAACATTGAGACCACCTACCACGCCATCGCCGGCCACACCGACACCGCCGACTACGAGCCGTTCCCCGGCATCGTGCTCGCTGACACATTCCAGATCCACGAACAAGGCGATGAGCTCGACCTCAAGGTCTTTCCCGCCAACAACGACCGCATCACCCGGCAGCTCGAGACTCCGATCAACGTCATCGTCGGCAACCCCCCGTACTCGGTGGGCCAGGGATCGGCGAATGACCTCAACGCCAACGTCAAGTACCCGCACCTCGATTCTCGCATCAGTTCGTCGTATGCGGCCCGCTCCACCGCGACCAACAAAAACAGCCTCTACGACTCCTACCTGCGAGCCTTCCGCTGGGCCACCGACCGCATCGGCGACCAAGGTGTCGTCGCGTTCGTTTCCAACGGTGGCTGGATCGACGGCAACACCGCCGACGGCATCCGTCTGAGCCTCGCCGACGAATACAGCCATATCTACGTGTTCAACCTTCGCGGGAACATGCGCAAATCCAACTGGAAAGAAGAAGGCGGACAGATATTCGGGGCAGGCTCCCAAGCCACCATCGCGATCTGGATCGGGGTCAAGAACCCAGCACATTCCGGTCCCTGCGCGATCTCCTACCGGGACATCGGCGACTACCTCACCCGAGAAGAGAAGCTCCGCATCATCGCCGATGCCAATCTGAGCAGCATCGCCTGGTCAAATATCATCCCCAACTCCCATGGAGACTGGATCGGCCAACGCGACGACACCTTCGCAACCTGGCCCGCCATTGGCGCCAAGAAGCGCGAGCCCGGCCAAGTCACCGTGTTCACCGCACACTCGCGCGGCCTCTCCACCGGCCGGGACGCCTGGTGCTACAACTACTCCAGCGAAGAGCTCGGCCACAACATCGAAAACTTGCTTGATCAGTACCGAACCGTCAAGACCGAGTTCGAGCAGCACAGCCGCGGCGCCTCCAAGCTCACCGACGAGAATCTCACCCGATACCTAGGAGACAACCCCCACCACACAGCGGGGGGCAAGATCAGCTGGAACCACTCCCTCAGACAGCAAGTCCTCCGAAGGACCCAACTCGAGTGGCGCGACGAGTTCGTCTATCCGTCGACCTACAGGCCTTTCAGCCCACAGTGGGCCTACGTCGATTCGCGATTAAACGATAGGCTCTACCAGCTCCGATCAATTTTCCCGACGCCCCACCACACCAATATCGGCTTCTACCAGGTCGGTAATGGATCGGCTGTGCCGTTCAGTGTGCTGATGCTGAATTCCCTGCCAGACCTCCATGTCACCGGGGCTGGAAGCGGCGGTCAGTTCTTCCCCCGGTGGACCTATAAGAAGGTCGATGCGGCAGATGGCGGGTTCAATTTGGCCAACGACACCGAGGTCGATGAGTACGGGTATCGCCGGGTCGACAACATCACCGATGAGATCCTCGAGATCTACCGCGAGGATGTGGGTCCCCAGGTGAGCAAGGACGACATCTTCTACTACGTCTACGGCCAGTTACATGATCCGCACTACCGGATCGACTATGCCGCTGACCTGAAGAAAATGCTGCCGCACATCCCGACCCCGGAAACCCGGGACCGGTTCGAGACGGTTGCTCGTGTAGGCCGAATGCTCGCAGACCTCCACATGAACTACGAGAAGGTCGAGCCGTACCCCGTGAAGGTCGAGCTCAAGAAGGGCGCTTCTGCCGAGGACCGCGAGACCTGGCGGGTGTCGAAGATGAAGTGGGGCCGCATCCGCGATGAGGAGACGGGCAAGCTCGTCAACGACCCGACCACGATCATCTACAACTCGAAGGTGACGATCACCGGCATCCCGGCCGAGGCCGACGACTACATGCTCGGCTCCCGCTCGGCGCTTGGCTGGATCATCGATCGGTGGCAGGTCAAGACCGACAAACCCTCCGGCATCGTCAACGACCCCAACGACTGGTGCGACGAGGTCGGCGATCCGAAGTACATCGTCGACTTGATCGCCAGAGTCATCACCGTTGCCACCGAAACCACCAAACTCGTCGTCAGCCTCACCACCGAGGACTCACAGTGACGATCCCGGACTATCAGACCCTGATGCGGCCGGTCCTTGAGTACCTCGCCGACGGAGGCGAACATCGGTTGCGCGACCTCAAAGAAGCCATGGCCGACCAGTTCAACCTGACCGCCGAAGAGCGGGCCCAGATGACCCCGTCGGGGCGCTCACGTCTGATCTACAACCGGGTCGGATGGGCCACCTCCTACCTGGCCCAGGCAGGGCTCATCCACCGCCCACGGCGCGGCTACTCAGTCATCACCGCCGAGGGGCGCCGTGTCCTCGCAGAACACCCCGACCGTGTCGACCTGACCGTGCTCGAACAGTTCGAACCCTTCCGAGCCTTCCGCGACCGAGCACGGAACCGAGACGGCAACAAGACACCGCAACCCCCGGTGGACCTGGACGATTCGATCGCCACCCCACAAGACCTCATCGACGCCGCGGTCCTGGAAAACCAGGCCACCCTGGAAACCGAACTCCTCGACCGAGCGCTCACCCTGTCCCCCACCGGGTTCGAAGACCTCGTGATCCGCCTGCTGGAGAAAATGGGCTACGGCAGGGCGGGCAACGTGGAGCGCACCAGCGCCAGCGGAGACGCCGGCGTCGACGGCATCATCAGCCAAGACCCCCTCGGACTGGACCGCATTTACGTCCAAGCCAAGCGCTACGCCCTCGACCGCACCGTCGACCGCCCACGCATCCACGAATTCGCCGGCGCCCTCCTAGGCAAACAAGGCGACCGAGGCGTCTTCATCACAACCTCGTCGTTCACCCGCGGCGCCCTACTGGAAGCCGAGCGAATCAACGCCCGCATCGAACTCATCGACGGAGCTCGACTGGCCCGCCTGCTGGTCCAGTACGGCGTCGGAGTGCAGGAATCGCACACCGTCGTGCTGCATCGCATCGGCGAGGACTTCTTCGAAGAAATTTAGAAACCCGCCATCGCGGATGCACTGAGCGGTAAATTCCCATGTGAACACCCCTCCGGAACCTCAAGGGGACACATGGACTACCTCCCGCCCGTGGCGTGCGTCGAGCTGACGGCAGACCGCTTCTACGTCTGCCTCATCGATGTCAACGGCGCCGCTGACTTGCCCCGCCAGCTCGGCGGCTGGACGGTTGAACGCAACGACCGCGAGCTTCTCCGGGCGCTTCTTGGGGGCCGGCTCGTCGTCAAGACGACGGACGACCCGATGCCCGAAGTGGACCAGGCAGAGATCGCCGGGTACTTCACCGTGGAAGACGCAATCGGCAGGGTTGAGGCTGAGATCGCCGAGCTGAAGAACCGGTTCACCGCGGTTCTCGAATCGCCTGAGCGGCAAGGACTGGGCGCCCTGACCGAACCACGCTGGCCCGACCTGGCATCGCTCACCACCCGGACCCCTAACCCGCAGGCCTCACGGGAAGGCCAGGGGCGCGCAGCTTTCGCTCTCGGAGTCACCGTCAAAGACCTGGCCACCGGGTGGGGCAAGCTGGAATCGATTCGTCTCACAGCGGCCTACCCACTGCCTCGAGACCCAGGATTGCCGAAGAGTCATCCTCGACAGTTCAGGTACTACCTCAACGAGGATTCCAGTCCGACTGCTCGGCCTCTGCCGGTGGGTGGCCGATGAGCTCCGAGATGACATTCGTCGCCTTCGACACCGAAACTGCCAACTCCAGCCGCGCCAGCATCTGCTCGCTTGGCGCGACAGTGGTCACCAACGGCGTCGTCACCGACGAACGTAGCTGGCTGATCCGTCCCCCCGAGGGACACGACGAGTTCTTTGCCCGCAATGTTTCCATCCACGGCATCACCCCGGAGATGGTCCAGCACAAGCCCCGGTTCGCTGAACTGTGGCCCGAAATCTCGCAGTACCTCGACGGGCACACCGTCGTGGCGCACAACGCCTCCTTCGACACCAGCGTGGTGCGCTACGCATGCGAGACCTCTGGACACCCGTGGCCGGAGTGGACCTACGGCTGCACACTCGTCATGGCCCGGCAGGCCTTGGACCTGGTGTCCTACCGACTGCCGATCGTGGCTTCTCACCTGGGCGTGCCGCTTGAGCGCCATCACGACGCCGCGGCGGATGCCCGCGCGTGCGCCGGTGTCCTGCTCGCGCTCGCCGACCGCAACGAGTGTGCAGACCTGACGCACCTGACCGCCGCGCTGACGGTGAACCTCGGTCGTCTCTTTGCCGGCGGCTGGGACCCGTGCAGGCAGACTCGCGCTCTCCGCTCCCCCAGTCACGCTGCTCGCGGCCCATTAGTCATTCCCGAGGCGTCTATCGACGCCGATCCCGGGCATCCTCTCTACGGTCAGGTTGTGGTCTTCACTGGAGGTCTGGGCAGCATGACCAGGCAAGACGCCTGTGACGCGGTCGCAAACGTCGGAGCCACACCCGCCAAGGGGTTGACGCGAAAGACCACCGTGTTGGTGATCGGCGATGGATTCCGCGGCGACGACCTCGCGGAATTTCAGACCGGCAAAGCCCGCAAAGCCCTCGAACTGCGAGCCAAGGGACAGCCGATCGAAGTCGTGACCGAGGACGAACTGCTCGAACTGCTGACCATCGAGCGCAGCACCTCCGTATCAGTTCGGGCTGTATGACCAGGACTTGCCTGGCTTGACCACGCGGGCGCCGCCAAGCGTTCCCTACGGGGCTTCCGCCTGCGCGTGGAAGTGCCGATAATGTCGTTTCTGTCGTCACTGCTGGTCAAAACCAAATGCACCTGTGGTCGCTGTTAGCGTCTCGACAGGTGTGGCCGGTGCTCGCTAGCAGGGCCCGGGGCGGTCCTGGTCGACGCTTTCGGCCGCGATGATGTTGAGCCGGGGTTCGGGCGAGAGCCGAAGGACCCGGGTACCTAACAAACCCGTCGCTTGGCTGACCCCAGTGCGTTCCTTCCCCTGGCCAGGTATTCGTATTACGATTGTGTTCATGGAGCGGAAGATTCAGGGCCACAACGTTTCCGAGGAGCAGATCGCCCAGTGGGTCGATGAAGCCGAAACTGGCTACGACCCCGAGTGGTTGGGCAAGCGCCTTGGCCGCCCGGCGCGAGCCGAACACGCAGCGAAGGTCGTGCCGGTCCGCCTTACTGACGCCGAGCTTGGGGCCGTCATGGCTCGTGCTGAACGCGAGCACCTCAACCGGTCCGAGGCGATCCGTCAGGCGCTGGCCCAGTGGGCCGCCGCCTCGTGATCATCCGGCAATCCGCTCGCAAGCACGGCATCAGCGACAACGACATCCTCGCCGCGCTGGCCACTCCCCTCCTGGCCGGACCACTCGACGACGACCACCCCCAACGGGTCCTCACGCTTGGATTCGACTCCCAGGCCCGAGTGCTGGAATTGGTCGCTCTGCATTACGACGACGGCAGTACCGAAGTCATTCACGCAATGAAGGCGCGCCGCACCTACCTCGACCTACTTGACTGAAGCCGATTGCGACCGCACTCCACTGGGCCTGTTGGCCTTGGCACCGTACGCTAGTTACTTCGTAATAGCTAGCGCCGCAGTCATAGCTTTGCTATCACTGATAGCCTGTAAAGCACAGTTAGTCTTCTTAGCTAGCGTTGTTGCCACAGCTGTGCTAGACACGCAAGGTAGTCTTACTACTCGAGCTAGGCTCGCTAGAGCTGTCGTCACAGCTAGCTTCGCCCGGCTACCTTCGTGGAGAGGAATGGACATTGACTCGAAAACTGGCTCTCTGCAACCAGAAGGGCGGCGTCGGCAAAACTGCTACAACGCTGGGCTTGGCCAGTGCGCTAAGCCATCAAGGACGCAACGTTCTAGTGGTGGACGTCGATCCTCAGGGCAACTCCACGACGGGCCTCGGTGTCGAATTGACGGAGACCATGATGACGACATTCGACCTCATGAACCGAACGGTCCCGGGGTCGGCAGCCGACGCAGTCATCGCAACTCCATGGGACAAAGTGGATCTCATCCCATCCAACGAAGCGCTGGCGAACATCGAATCTGACGGCGCCAATGACCTCATCTTCCGCCTCGACATCGCATTCGAGGGGCTCGACCTGTCCGCCTACGACGCGGTCCTATTTGACTGCCCACCATCTCTGGGGAAGCTCCTCTTCGCCGTGCTTTGCGCAGCAGACGGAGTCATCGCTGTCACTGAGCCGACCATTGACAGTGTCCGCGGGATTGAAAACCTGCAAGAGACTATCCGTAACGTCCAGAGGCGACCCAACCCGCACCTCGTGCTCGAAAAGCTCGTCCTGAGCCGCAAGAGAACAACCGGCGAACACCAATTCCGCGAGCGTGAACTTCGCGACACGTACGGGGACTTGGTGGCTAAGACCTCAATCCCGGAGCTAACCGCACGCCAGGACGCACATAGCTCGCACACACCGATCCATAGCTTCACCGGCGGAAAGGCCCTAGCCCTCCAGGTCGCGTATACAGATCTGCTAGCAGAGCTAGCGCTTGGCCCCAAAGGAGCTGCAGCATGAGCATCGAACGTGAACCCGCAATCCGTCGAGCTGTGCATCCTGCAGCAGACCTGCCTGAGAGGCCTTCACGAACTAAGCCACCAGCTATTCCCACGCCCCCGGCTTCCGCGCCAGGCGGCTCAGCTGAAGAAGAGCGACTGACAGAGCAGCACAACGTACGGCTTCGCCCGTCCACTAAAGCGCGTCTATTACGTGCAGTAGACAAGCTCCGCTACGAAACTGGCGACCGCACCATCAGCATTGCTTCTATCACCGACAAGGCCATCGTCGAGTACTTGGAGTCACAGGGGTGTTGAGCCAGCTGATTGGGGAGTGACCCGACCTCCAAGGCGCGTCGGTCCTCGAGGGCGCCGCTCGCGGCATGTTTGACGCCTTGCGCGTGTCGCGCGCATTTTTGACGTCAGGCATGCCATTTTTGACGTCATGGCGACCACACGATCTGGGCCTGGGAGACCAGCGCTAGGGGAGCGGACACGAATGACAGTCCGCGTACCTTCAGATGTCTACGACGCGCTTCGACGTGAAGCGGCAGCCCGTGGCATCTCAATGAACCAGTACGTAGCCGAGGTCGCAGCGGCACACCTCGGCATGTCTGAAGCCGTGTCGAGCTACGACGACCAGGAGGCGATTCCCGCGTGAAGTAGCCAGCTGCCTGACTGAAAACTGAACACTCCATGCAGCACCTGAAATGACTGATACCGGCCCACTGGCGAGTGGGCCGGTATCGAAAGTCAAGAGTCTGAGTTGGCGCTCAAACTCGGTGTTGCTCACCAATTAGGAGAGCTGTGCTTCCAGGCACCTCTCAGAGTAAGTCATACCCATCGGATGGTCCAGTCGATCCGGTCGGCGTGTCTCGCTCTGACCGCGACAACCTCATACCTCTCGATCCCACCTGGTGGTGGGACTCTGTGGTGTGCGCGTGGAGTCCGCGTCCGTATGTGCGTGTCGACTCCCGCAAAGCGCATACCTTCGCCGCCACCAGGCGCCTCACCGACGGCGCGCCGGGGGAGGGGACACCTTTCGCGCTGCACCTAGCCGATGAATCGGGCAAGTTTCGGCTCCTCGCCCTGGATTTTGACGCCCACCGTGCCGGCTCAACCGCGGACAGAGACCTCGCAGCGTGCACGGCTGCCTTGACTGCCGCGGGCATCGAGCATCTGGTGTGCTCGTCAGGACCTGGTGGGGGATACCACGTGTGGATCCGGTTGAGCACCGCCGTCTCCGCGCAGCGCCTGGCACCGATCTTCGACGCTTTCTGCGCCGTGTGGCCCTCGCTGGATCGGGGCCCGCTGGCTAATTCGCGCACGGGTTGTGTCCGCGCCCCGGGCTCGCCCCACCGCGCCGGCGGCACATCGATGCCCCTGACGGATCCTCATATTCGCCCGGTGTCCCTGCGGGCCTTGCGCACCGTACTCACGCACCTGACACAACTCCCTCAAGCCAGCAGCAGAGCCACCGCCGGTGCTGGGATCGCGCCGGTTCCTGTGCACGTTGATGTGCAAGGTCATCCGTGCCTCTCCGGGCCCAAACGCCCCCTGAACCCACAGATTCGTGCCCTTGCCCGCGCCCCGATCACCGACCGCACGGATGCCTCCGCGGTGGGGTGGTCGGTCCTGCTGGCCTGCGCCCACGCCCGGATGCAGTACCGCGACCTGTACGAGGCCGCTTTCACCGCCCGTTGGCCCGGGTTGGAGTTTGTCCGCACCCACCGCACCAGTGCGGGGGAGCGCACCCCCCGATTCGACGCGGCAGCTGAGTTGGCCCGCCAGTGGGCCAAAGCCGTCACCGCAGCCAGCTACACCCGGCCCAGCACGGCAGGACCTTCGCCTGCCCGCCGAGCTGCCGAGGCCGCTGTCGCCGACCTGCTCACCCGTATGGACGCCCAGCCCTGCCGGTGGGCCGGCAAGACAGGGGCCCAGGACCGCCTGGTGCTCCTGGCACTGGCAGCACGCACCCTCGCAGCCGCGGCTAGCGAGGTGCACCTGTCCGAGCGCGACTGGGCCCTCGCCGCCGGCCTGACCAGAGACACCGTCGCCGACCGACTCAAGGTCCTGTGCCAGCAGGGGTGGGTCGCCCGCGTGCAGCGAGCAGTCGGCCCGTGGGCGGCAGTGTGGCGGATTGTGAGACCAGGGGGCGGGGAACAAAGAAGTGGCGCACTATTTACTCCAGAGATGCAGCGCCAGCTTGACGCTGAACTCGAATGCGCCCGGGAGGACATTTGGCACGCCCGCACCCTGGGGGTGTTGGGCATGCGCGTGTGGACACACTTGGCCGCTGGTCGCGCATCGGTACGTGAGTTGGCTACCAGGTTGGGTGTCTGTCCGGCGACGGTGCGCAGCAAACTGCGCGCACTGCACTCTCTGGGTCTGTGCACCGCGGATGGCCGGGTGTACCGGAGTCGTTCCCGGTTAGCGCGAGCCGCTGCTACTGCTGGTGTCGACGGTGCGCACGCCGACCGGGTGCGCCTGTACCGGCTGCATTCGGCGGTGTTCGTGTGGTGGTTCACCACCCGGCAGCAGCCAGAGCGCTCTGACGCGTTGGCCGAGTGGGGCGAGTTTCCCAATCCTGATGAGGCGGAGCAGATCCACCCGACCGACATCGCCCTGGCCTACGGCGCCGCCGCCACCGGCCCGCCAGTATCAGCCACCACCTGGGGTGCGGCGATGGCTGCCCAAGACCTTCATCGCGAGGCCGACCCCGACAGCTGGTGGGAACTAGTTGCCGCAGCCCGCGCCGCACTACCCGCCCCCGACATGCTGCTGGCCCCGCACCAATGGGCCCGCACCGCAGCCTGACCACTGGGACCTGACGAGCAGGGGCGAGTCACCACAGGTCGGGGGAGAAGTCGGGTGATGGCCCCCATGGCGAGCTCGTCGTGGGATGGGTGTCCGGGCCGGGTTCGTGTTCTGCGGACCGGGATGCGAGGTAGGAGGCGACAAAGTCCTCGGCAGTGAAGGAAGCGGCAGGGGCTATCGCCTGGGCGGCAGGATCGGCGGTGAGTGTGCGATGGGTTTCTGCAAGCCAGGTGGTCAGTTCGGTGTCGCATTCCGGGGCCGCGGGTGGGGGAGTGGGCAGGGTGGTGGTGTCGGTGGTCTCGCGAGTCGCGTGGCGTATCCGGTGGGCGATGACGGTGCCGGGCTTGTTGGCGGTGTCGAGGGTTTCGGTGGCTTCTTGCCAGAGGTCGCGGGGGTCGAGGCCTCGGGTTGCTGCTTCGGTCCACGCGCCTTCCAGTGCCTGGTACTGGTCGGGGTCTGCCTCGAGCTGGTGGGCCAAGGCACGGGGGAGTGCGTCGATGTAGGCAGGGAGGGTGGCGGCGGCAAAATCGCGGGCGGCTAAATCAACGCCGTGGCGGTAGAGCTGGGCGAGCCGTTCGTCGCTGGTGGCGCTGGCGTACTCTTGGCGGAGGGTTTCGGTGGCCGAGGCCTGGTGCGTCTCGCGGGCCAGAACGCCGGTGAGCACCTGCTCGGGTGTTGGGGCTTGGTGGTCGCCGGCGGAGTGCATGTGCGCGTCCTCGGCGCCGAGATCGAGCACGGGTTCGCACACGGCGTAGGCGCGGTTTTCTCGTCTGCCGCGGGTCATGGCGACGTACAGGCCGGCACGGTCCACGCCAGCGTCGATGACGGCGTGGACGGTATCGACGGTGGCGCCCTGGGCGCGGTGGATGGTGGCGGCGTAACCGAGATGAATGCTCTTGTCGGCGTAGCTGGCGGGGATGAGCATGTCTTGGCCGGTGGAGGTGTCCCGTACTCCCAGTGAGCCATCATCGGCGATGCCGGTGACGGTGAACAGTTGGCCGTTGATGACCCGTCCGAGGTAGGTGCGGTCATCGGAATACAGCGTGGAGTTGGTGCGGGCGATCACGGTGTCGCCGACACCCACGGTGTCCCCGCGAGCGACCCTGGTGGTGTGTGCGTCGTCGACCAGTCCGTGGGCGATGCGATCGGCTCGGATCACTTCGTTGAGGGTGTCGACGTCGGCGTTGGTGGAGGCGATGATTAGTGCCTGGCGGCCCGCCTTGGTGTCGGCCAGGAACGCCTCGGCGGCCTGGGTGAGCATCTGCTCCCGGTGCCCTCCGGTGATCCATCCGCGCTCGTTGTAGAGGGCCAGTGCGCCGGGATCGCCTTGGCGGAGAGCGAGGGTTGCCTCGCATTGGTCGGTGTCGGCGCCCATGCGCATCACCTCTCGGAGCTGAGGCGTCCCTGGGGTGCTGGCCAGGTCGGCGAACAGACCGCCAGTCTCGACAGCAGCGAGCTGCTTGGGGTCGCCGATCAGGCGGAGAATGGCCCCAGATTCGGCGGCGATCTCAGTCAGCGCGGCCAGGTTTTCGGTGCTGGCCATGCCCGCCTCATCGACCAGAAGCATGTCGCCAGGGCGGATCATCACGGGCAACGCGTCGAGAGTCTTTCCGGGCAGGGTGGGGTGCTTGCCCATCCAGGTGAAGGTCAGAGAGTCGATAGTGTGACAGTCGGTGCCGATGTCGCCTGCGAGGACGCTGGCCGCTGCCGCGGAAGGAGCAAGGCCGACAACCGACCGGCCGGTTTGTTGCCAGGTGCGGGCCACGATTTTCATAGATGCGGTCTTGCCGGTCCCGGCCGGCCCCACCCCGGCGGCCAGGAGCGTTCCGGCACCGATGAGGTGCTGCGCCAGAGCGGTCTGGCCGGCATTGAGGGACCAACCCTCGGCGTCCTCGTGCGCCTTCAGCGCACGGTCGAGATCGGCGCGGGTAGCGATCACCGCGACCGGGGTTCGAGTCGCCTCCAGGGTGGCGGTCTCGGCGTCCAGCACTGCCTGGGTGGTGTACTTTTCGGCGTTGGCGTGCCGGTCCACACCGGCCCCGCTCGGCCCAATCAGAGGGCTGGGAAGGTCCAGAATCTCCGGCGGGGTCAGCTGCACCACGAGTTCTCCCATGGCGGTGGCCATAACCTGCTCGTGGGCCCGGTCCAGGGCCTCGGCGCCCTCGAATCGGTAACCCTTGAGCAAGGTGGAAACGGCGGTGTCGATGTGGGAACGGCGGAACTGCGCCCGCCGTGCGGTCACTGCCTCCACCGCCCGCTCGGCCACCAGGCGGGCGTGGACCTGGGCGTCGAACAGCTCCCGCGACACCTGGCTCCGACCCTGCCCGGTGACCTCGCCAACCACGCTATCCACCGCGTGCGTGCCCACAACCTGTTCGGCCATCTCCCGCCAGGTGGCGCGGTGTTCGGCCAGGGATTGGGCGGGCTTCTTGGCGTCACGGGTGTCGAGGATGGCCTTCTGCCACAGGGCGTAGGACGCCCGCTGGGAAGGCTGCCGATTGTTCTTCTCAACGTACTGCGCGACGAGTCGGTCATAGACCGGCCTGGCCAGGGCCCGGCGGGAGGAGAAGGCGTCGATCAGACGGCGGTCGATGCCCTTGACCTCCCAGATGGGCGCCTTGTCCGGGTGCGGGTAGTGGGCCTGGAACTCCACGCCCATACGGCGGGTCAGAAGGTCGTGCAGGGTCGCGTCGTAGCGGGCCGAGATCGCCTGGTGCATCTGATGGATCGCGCGAGAGTCCAGCGACAGCCAGCGCCCGTCAGGGCCTTGGACCTTGTTGGCCAGCAGTACATGGGAATGCAGGTCCGGGTCGCCGCATCGGGTGTCAAAATGGGTGAACTCAGCCGCGATGATGCCGCCCGTCTTAACCTGCTTGATGCCGCCCGTTCCGACCCTGGTGTAGATCGCGTTGTCCTCGGCCCATGCCAAGGTTTCGGCCACGGCTTCGTGATGCAACGCAGCCACACGAGAGGCAGTCTTCTCATCGGCCAGCGCCCACAAGACGCTGACACTTTTCACCGGGGAGAACGTGAAGTCGAACCCGGCGACCGCTTGCTTGACCTGGTCGCGTTCACGGTTGACCCAGGCGATGACATCCTTGCCAGAGGCGTGTTCGTAACCGAACTTCTCGGTATAGAACGGGCGCGCGACCCCCTCGGCGATCTGTCCTCGTTCGTCGCTGGTGGGGCGCCGGCCCTCGGTGTGAAGGAACGCCTTTTCGGCCGCAGCGATGGCCTCCAGCACGTCGACCCCACCGGTGTAGATGGGGAAGGATCGGCCGAGCTTGCAGGCCGACAGGCTGCGGCCGTCGGCCATCATCTGGTCGGTATCTGGGTGCAGGCCCTCGCCGTACAGAGCCGCCATCTGCGCTTCGGTGACGACCGCCCCCGCGATCGCGTTGTCCGATTCCAATCCGTCGAGCCCGCGCCCGATCCATGCGCCGGGTGGGGTGCCCTTGGCGGCGTAGTAGTCCGACAGGGCCATGCCTTGCGGGTCGGCGTCGTGAGTGGCGACCGAGCGCAGCAGGTACTGGTATCCAGTACCGGCGTGCACCGCTCGAAGGCTCATCACACCCGCCAGCGTATGCGGACAGAATCCGCGCGTCTATGCGTCGCAGCGCCTGGCGCTGTGACCAGCGGTTTCCCGTCGTTCACTCGTAGTGCCTACTGTGTGTAGCTGTTAGAGCGAGCGGGAGCGAGTGTGGGTTATGGCCACGACGGTGGCGTATCAGGTGGGGCCAGAATGAGCACAGCGGTGGTCGGATGGGGGAGTGGTCGGTGCTCGCGGGTGCCGTAGGCGTGCTTTAGGGTTTGGGCTATGGCTGCTACGAAGACTGATTCGCGTTCACAGACCGCGCGGGCCCGTGCCCGCCAAGCCATGGCTGACGAGCTCGAGCGGGCCCGCAAGCGCGAGTCCAAGCTCGTGGCGGTGTTCTCCGCGATCGACGCCCACGCCGACGCCGAAGCCGCCCTGGGAGAGTCGCTCATCGAGCTGAAGGACCTCGGCGTCGCCCAGTCCGACTTGGCCGAGATGACCGGCCTGTCCGCCCGTGAGGTCGGCGCGGCGATCCGCGCCGCGAAGAACCGCACCGCCACCGCAGACGAAACGCCGGAGACCACTGACGAGCACACGTCGGGCACGACCTCGGATCACAACGGTGACCAGCCACACTGACCCGCGCACCAGTACCGCAGGCGTAGACATTCCTCTGCCGGGCCTGGAACTGATCACGCCAGCTCCCACCCTGTCTGGCGCGGTGCGACGGTCGCGCCCCTATAGCGCGACCCTGCCGCCCACTCAGGCGGCGATCGACGCGTTCTGGTCCCGCGTGGTCAAAGCACCCGGCGATGGCTGCTGGTTCCTGATCTCAGCGATCAGTGGCGTCGATGGCTATACGCGTTTGACGTGGAGATTGGGTGGGGTCAGCCGGACCGAATCCGGGCACCGATTCGCGCTACTACTCGCCGGCCAACTGGCCGATGGCGTAGTGGCCGAGCACCGCTGCAACGAACCCCTGTGCGTTCGCGTCGACCCGGGACATGTCGTCGCCTCCACCCAGTCAGCAAACCTGCGCTACGCCGTGGCGTGCGGACGCACCGGAGCCATACGCAACCCCGCCCAACACACCAACCGTCACGCCCGGTCCGTGGCCGTCCGCGACGCCCTCGCCTCCGGCTGGGACGAGCGCGCCTACTCCCGCGCCTGCGGCAACGCCGCGCCCCCCAACACGCCGCCGCTGTTCTAGAGCTTGGGAGTACAGTCGTCCCCGAGAGATGGCCTCGCCGGGCGGCGGGGCCAACTGTCGTTGGCGGACCGGTCATGATGTGTCAGCAGGCCACCCTTGCAGCACACCGAGCATGCCAACCACCGCGCAGAACCCGCCGACCCCACGCGCTAGGCGGCGGCAAGGCCACCGCGCCGCCAGCGACGACAGCGGTAGCCAGCGGCGCGGTCTCCAGATCCCACATTCCACACTCCTGTCGCCAGCACCTTCCGCCGCGGCGCCCATGCGGGCCTCACGGCCGGTTCGGCTGTCAGTATGGCGTTCCCCTTCCGACAGTCTGTGCGCGTCGCGCTTTGGCGGGCTGGCTATGACTGGCCCGGCTGATCCGACTGGCCTGGCTTACGAGCGGTCTCACGCAGCGAGTCCAGGACCTCACGCAGGGTGTCCGAGGTGGCCTCCGCCCGGACCCGTGCCCGGTCGGACTCCTCGGCCTTGGCGCGCGCGACCGCGACGTCCTGGCGTGCGGTCTCGAGCTGACCGCGCAGCTGCTCGAGCTCGCCGCGCACTGCCTCGAGCTCGCCGAGTGCGCGGTCTCGGACCGCAACAGCCTCGTCGCGTTCCGACGCCGCTTGTTCGGCCGCCTCCAGGGCGTCGGCCTCGCCGCCGCGGGCTGCATCCAGCGCCACAGCGGTCGCCTCGTCCGCCTGCTCCGCGGCGCGCTTCCACGCCGCGGCCCACACCGAGGCCACCATCGCCGACATCGCCTCCGACAGATCTGGGGCCTCGGGCACATCCCCGGCAACGCCGGTGACGTGCTCGCGCATCCACGCAGCGACCTCACCGATGCGCACCCCCGCTTCGCGCTGCACGCTGCGCACGGTGACCTTGTCCCCTCGTGCAACGAGCACCCCATAGGCTCGAGCGATCTTCTCCGGCGTCGACATGACAACCCCTCCAAGTCAGGTAACGGGTAACCGGTAACATGATTTGTTACCCACGTTACCACCGAGGCTGGACAGGGCCCAGCCTTCCGCGCTTTCGGGCCCGGGGGCGGTCGCGAGCTGTCCGTCGACGGAGGCCACCAGGGCATGAGGGGAGCAGCCGGGATTCTGGCCACGTCGCGGTGGACCCAGCCGCGGGCGGGAGAACGGGCAGAGACCTGACCGCGATACGACCACTGGGCGCCCACGGGCCGGCATGGCCACCGGCAGGCCCGCGCCGTGCGGCGGCGCCGATCCGGCCATCGAGACCATGCCCAGAAGTGTGACGGCTCCCGCGCAGGAGCCCTCGACAAGACGACGCTGCGCCCATCCGGTTTTTCGGGCTTCGGCCTACAGAGCACCGGACGCGGGAAGTCACAAGGAGCACCAACTCCGCGTCCTGTACACTTTCACGTACAGAAGGGGTTGAGATGAAGACGATGAGCTACACCGAGTCCCGGGCCCGCTACGCCGAGGTCCTCGACGGGGTCACCAACGACCGCGAAGAGGTCATCATCACCCGCGCTGGCCACGAACCGGTGGTCATGGTCTCCCTCGACGATTACGAGTCCCTGCGCGAGACCGCCCACCTCATGCGATCACCGGCTAACGCCCGACGTCTGCTCGATGCGATGGAGCGGCTCGAGTCCGGCCGCGGTCAGGCACGCGACCTGCTCG
>NZ_BCSL01000051.1:0-16058 GCF_001570845.1 Dietzia papillomatosis NBRC 105045
CGCGAGTCGAGGTCGCGGTCACCGGGAGTCCGCTGATCGCGACCGCAGCAGACCACCTCGCCGTCGACCCCGGCACGGGCGCCGAGGCCGTGCAGGCGCGCGGCCAGGACGTCGGGCGCCGGATTGTGATGCCCCAGGTGGACGGCGACCACCTCGGTCTCATCGACCACCGCGCCCACCCCGCGCAGCCGCGCGAGCAGGTCGGCGAACCGGGACAGGCCCAGGTGCACGGGGGAGAGCTCCTCGCGGTCGCCGAGGGTCTGTTCCATGAACACCGCGTCGTACCGGGCGTCACGGACCGCGGCGAACCAGTCCTCGTCCCACGGACCGGTGTCGGTGGCCCACAGCAGTCGCGCGCCGTCGGGCCCGGTGAGGTCGTAGAGCACGGCGTCGCCGTCGCGGAAGACACGGTGCCGGGCCGGCAGCACGCGCACGTCGTAGCCGCCCACGATGAGCCGGTCCCCGGCGACGACCGGGACGAACCGCACCGGGTCGTCCGGACCGACCCACGGACGGCACACCTCGAGCGCGTCGGCGGGACCGACCACCTCGAGCCCACCCGCCCCCGGGACCCACGAGCGGTAGAGCAACGCCTGCGGACCGAGATGGTCGGCGTGGGCGTGAGTGATGAGCAGATGCCTGACCGACGCCAGGGTGCGCCCGAGCCGCACCGCCGCGCCGGGGGCCTCCGGGCCGCAGTCGATCAGCAGCTCGTCGTCGACAAGCGCGCAGGTCTGGCCGCGCACCACGCCGAGCCGGCGCGCCTCGCCGCACGACGTGCACCGGCAGAACGGGTTGGGCCAGCCGTCGGCCGCGCCCGTGCCCAGCAGCACGACTTCCATCACGGCGCGCACTCCCCGGGCGTCCGGCGCCCGGGCGCGCCCTCCTCGCCGGGCCCCGCTCCCGCGCCGCGCAGGGGCAGCACCGCCGGGCCGTCGGGACGCTCCACGACCTCGACGCGCGCCCCGTACACCTGCGCCACCCGTTCGGCGGTGAGCACCTCCTCCGGCCGGCCGTCGGCCACGACGCGCCCGCCGTCCAGTAGCACCAGCCGCTCGCCGTAGTGCGCGGCCGAGGTGAGGTCGTGCATGGCCGCGACCACCGTCAGCCCGCTCTCGCGCCGCATCGAGTCGACCAGGTCCAGCACCTGCTGCTGGTGACCGATGTCGAGGGCGCTGGTGGGCTCGTCGAGCAGCAGCACCCGCGGCTCCTGCGCCAGCGAGCGACCGAGCACCACCCGCTGGAGCTCGCCGCCGGACAGGGTGGTCGCGGTGCGCGCGGCGAGGTCGCGCAGGTCGAGGCGGTCGATCACCCGGTCGACGACCTCGTGGTCGTGGGCGGTCTCCGTGCCGAAGCGGGAGATGTGCGGCGTGCGACCGAGGCGGATGAGCTCGCGCGCGGTGACGCCCTCCGGTACCACCGGGCGCTGCGGCATCATCGCCACCGTCCGCGCTACGCGGCGGCGCCCCGCGCGGCGCGGCGCGAACCCCTCGACCTCGACGCCCCCCGACGTCGGGACGAGACCCGCGAGTGCGAACAGCAGGGTGGTCTTACCGGAGCCGTTGGGGCCGACCAGCGACACCCAGGAACCCGCGGGAACCGACAGGTCGATGCCGTGCAGGACCGGCGTGCGGTCGCGGACGACGTGCAGGTCGCGGCAGGCCAGGGCGGGGTGGCGTGGTGCGGCCGGGCTCGAGGGGGCCCGGCGCGCGTGGTCGGCGGGGCTCATATCTGCCCCCGACTGCGGCGCAGGACCACGAGGAAGAACGGGGCGCCGATCGCGGCGGTGACCACGCCGATCGGCAGCTCGGCCGGGCTCATGGCGGTGCGCGCGATGACGTCGGCCAGCACGAGAAACGTCGCCCCGGCCAGCAGGGAGGTGGGCAGCAGCAGTCGGTGCCCGGGCCCTATGAGCATCCGCACCGCGTGCGGGATGACGATGCCCACGAACCCGATGAGGCCCGAGACCGACACGACCGCCGCCGTGCCGAGGGTGGCGACGCTGATGAGGATGAGACGCACCCGCGCCGGGGAGATGCCCATCGTGGCGGCCTCGACGTCGCCGACCGCCATGACGTCGAGCATGCGCCGGAACAGGGCGATCACCGCCACGGAGACCAGCACGTACGGCAGGACCGCCCGCACGTCGGTCCACCCGCTGGTGGTGAGGCGTCCGAGCATCCACGAGTACACCTGCCGAAGCGTGTCGTCGTGACGCTGCATGAAGAAGGTCTGGATGGCGCTCGCGAACGCGGCCACCGCGACGCCGGCGAGGATGATGACGACCTCGCTGCGCCCGCCGCCCACGCTGCGTCCCAGCGCGTACGTGGCCATCACGGCGATCATGCCGCCGGCGAACGCGGCCGGCGGCACCAGGCCCGAGCCCATCGCACCGCCCGCGACGATCGCCAGTGTCGCGCCCAGGCCGGCGCCGCTGGACACGCCCAGCAGGTATGGGTCGGCGAGCGGATTGCGGAACACGCCCTGGTAGGTGGCGCCCGCGATCGCCAGTGTCGCGCCGACGATCGCACCCAGAACGACGCGCGGGACCCGGATCTCCCACAGGATCACCTGCTGGCGCTCGGTGAGGCCGGAGTCCACCGCTAGGAGCGGCAGGCGGTCGAGCAGGTCGAGCAGCACCCCGCCGGCGGTGAGTCCGGCCGGGCCGATGAGGGTGCCCAGCAGCATCGCCGCTCCGAAGAGCAGCGTCGCCCCGCCCAGCACGAGGGCGTGGCGGGGCGACGGGCGGGTCACGGGGTGGGCTGGGGCGCGGGCTGGTCGGCGGGGATCTGCGCGACGATCGCGGCGACCTCGCGCATGAAGTCCACGATGCGCGGGCCCCAGCGGCTGGCCAGGTCCTCGTCCACCACGTGGACGCGGTCCTCGCGCACGGCGGTGAGCCCGTCCCAGCCGGGACGCTGCGCCACGGTCTCCGCGGTGACGCCGCAGCACTGCCCGTCGGCGAGGAAGATGAGGTCCGGGTCGGCCTCGAGTATGAGTTCCTCCGACAGCTGCGGGTAGGTGTCGTCGCCGGTGGCGATGGAGGTCAGGCCGAGCACGGAGTAGATCTCGCCGACGTAGGTCGCGTCGGTGACGGTGTAGTACGTGTCGTCCAGCTCGTGAAAGTACGTCAGCGGCGTCTCGCGCTCGGGCACCGAGGCGACGATCTCGTCGATCTCGCCCTGCATCCGCGACACCAGCTCGGCGGCCTCGCCGATGTTGCCGGTGGCCGCGCCCACCTGCTCGAGCTGGGTGTACGTGTCGTCGAGGGTCTGGGCGGCCGGCAGCTGGAGCACCTCGACGCCCGAGCGCTCGAGCCCGGCCACGACGTCGGCGTTGTCGTCGGTGAGCACCACGAGGTCGGGGGCGTAGCCCAGGATCGCTTCGAGGTTGGGCGTGTAGCCGGACAGGTCGGTGACCGGCGCGTCTTCCGGGAAGTCGGAGCGCTCGTCCACCGCCACCACCTGGTCGCCCGCGCCGACGGCGTAGAGCATCTCGGTGGTCGTGGGGCTCAGGGACACGATCGCCTGCGGCTCGTCGGCCGCCGCGCCGGTCTGGTCGGCGGGGGCGGAGTCTTCGCCATTGGAGCCGCTGCACGCGGTGGCGACGAGCGCGAGGGCGGCCAGCGGCGCGATCAACAGTGAGCGGGCTCGTGGGTGGGGCATGGCATCCTCCGCGGCTCGGAGGACGAGAACAGCTCGGGCCGCGGCGGTGGGGCCGCGGCACTCGACCGTTCTTCGTCCGAGGTCAGTACGTACGGCTACCGCGGCACGGGCCGACCTGACTCGCCCGTCCGGGGACGGGGTCACAGTTGCGGGACGGCGCCGGATCCACACCGACTTCCGCCGAGTCGCCGCGGGGCGCCCGGCGCAGGTGGCCGGACCTCTCGAGGGTAGCCGAGCAGGCGCCGCGGGCAGAAGCCGCCGCGTCACCCGCCCAGCACGATCCCCTCGCGCCGGGGGTCGGCGCCGCCGACGAGCGTGCCGTCGGACTGGCGCAGAATCGCCGAGAGGCCAGACGACTGCTCCTCGGTGGAGACCTCGTGGCCGCGCTCCGTGAGCCACCGGGTCAGCTCGGAGTCGTCGGTCACCGCCGGGTGTTCGCCGCCGATCGCGGTCTCGGGCGAGTTGATCGCCCCGAACGACGGGGAGCCCACGGCCTGCTGCGGGTCGAGTTCCCAGTCGAGCATGCCGACCAGCGTCTTGACGACGAACTGGATGATCCGCGACCCGCCGGGCGACCCGACGACCGCGCGCAGCTCACCGCGCGCGAGGGGCGTGCCGTCGAAGACCAGTGTCGGCGCCATGGACGAGCGCGGCCGCTTGCCGGGCTGGACCCGGTTGGCCTGCAGCTGCCCGGCATCGTCGCGCGGCTCGGCGGCGAAGTCGGTGAGCTGGTTGTTGAGCAAGAACCCCTCGACCATCTGGAAGGAGCCGAACGCGGACTCGATGGTCGTGGTGAGCGCGGCGGCGTTGCCCTGCGCGTCGACGATGCTGATGTGGGTGGTCCCGTGTTCGGGGCCGGTGAACACGCCGCGGGCGTCGAAGGGGAAGTCGCCGGGCTCGGCCTCGCCCATGGAGCGCTCGGTGTCGATGAGGCCGGCGCGTCCGGCGAGGTAGCCGGGTCGCAGCAGGGTCATCGCGGAGCCCAGCGGCGGTGGGACGAAGCGTGGGTCGGCGATGTAGACGTCGCGGTCGGCGTAGGCGAGCCGTTCGGCCTCGGTGACCAGGTGTACTGCCTCGGGGGCGGGCAGGCCGCCGTCGGGTCCGACGTCGGTCGGCGGGTACGCGGCGAGGTCGGACTCGGCGAGCATGGCCAGGGTCGAGGCGACGGCGGTGCCCCCCGAGGACGGTGGCGCCATGCCGCACACGGCGTGGTCGCGGTACGGGCTGCACACGGGGTCGCGCGTGACGGCCTCGTATCCGGCGAGGTCGTCGAGGGTCATGGCGCCGGGGGTGATGCCCTCGCGCTCGGTGCTGACCTGGTCGACGATCGCCTCGGCGATCGCGCCGGTGTAGAACGCGTCGGCGCCCTCGGTGGCCACGGCGGACAGGGTCTTGGCGTAGGCGGGGTTGGTGAGGCGCGTCCCGGCGGGTTTCCCGGTGTCGCCGTCGAGGAAGTACCCGGCGGCGTCGGGGTCGCGGGCCAGGTCCGCGGCGGAGGCGGCGATGGATTCGGCCAGGCGTGGGCTGATCTCGAAGCCGTCGTCGGCCAGCAGCACCGCGGGGTCGAACAGGTCGCGCCACTCGCGCTCGCCGTGGTCGGCGTGGGCCGTCTCGAGCAGGCGGAGGATGCCGGGCACGCCGATGGACCGCCCGCTGCGCCGCGCGTCGGGCTGCGGTGCGGCGGTGTCGTCGGGCGAGATGTGCCGGAGGTAGTCGACGGTGGCGGCGGCGGGCGCGGTCTCCCGGCCGTCGTACGTTTCGACCTGCCCGGACTCGGCGTCGTAGTGCACGAGGAATCCGCCGCCGCCAAGGCCGGAGGACTGCGGCTCGACCAGCCCGAGGACGGCCTGGGCGGTGACCAGGGCGTCGGCGGCGGTACCGCCGTCGGCGAGGACCTCGCACGCCGCCCGGGTCGACAGCGGGTGCGCGGTGGAGACCGAGTACGACGCGGTGGCGACGGGCCGCATCCCGGTGCGGAACCCGGTGGCGACCTCGGGGTTCAACGAGATGGGCCCCTCGGGGCCGGCCTGGCCGTCGGCGGTGCGGGCCACGGGCGTGCCGCCGCCGTCCTGCGCGCACGGCGCCGTGTCCTGGACCGGGAGGGGCTCGCCGCCGAGCGTGCCGGGACGCGCGGAGGTGGTGCGGTCCGGGGGCGACGACGACGAGGTGGCCGTCGCGTCCTCCTCGGCCCCTCCGGGCTCGGTCGAGCAGGCCGACAGCGCCAGGACGGGCGCGAGTCCGAGCGCGAGGACCGCGCGTGCGATCCGTCGGGTTGTCCGAGAGTGCATGGCGGGCCGCCTTCCCGAGCCGGATACCTGTCCCCAGAGTGCTCCGCCGGCGGGGCGGGCGTGGCGCTTTCGGCGGAGACGGGACAGGGGAGGATGGTCGGTGCCTCACGAGGCACTGACGGATGACGCCCAGTGGAAGGACCAGCAGATGACGACGACGAGTTCCGCCGACAACGGGCCAGCGGCCCGGGACCTGCGCGAGCAGGGATTCGCGACCAGGCGGGAGGTGATGGGGGACGCCTTCGTCGACCGGGCGATGGACCGGGCGGCCGGGACGGCGTCGGAGGCCATCCAGTACGTGGTCACCGAGAACGTGTGGGGCAACATCTGGGACCGGCCGGGCCTGGGTCGGCGGGACAGGAGTCTGCTCAACATCGGCATGCTGGTGGCGCTGCGCGCGAACGCCGAGCTGGCCGGCCACGTCCGCGGGGGCCTGACCAACGGGCTGACGCGGGAGGAGATCACCGAGGCCGTCATCCACGCCTCGGGGTACTGCGGGGCGCCCGCCGCCCTGTCGGCGATGAAGACGGTCCAGGAGGTGTTCGACGCCCTCGACGCCGAAGCGGGCGATTCCCCCCTGAGCGGATAGGTCGGAAGGGGTCGGGAGTAGTCTCGACCTTCAGAGTGATCTACGGCATACCCACGCGTCCCCTCAGGTCACGCACGCCCCGCGAGTAAGGAGTCCCGCCCATGCGCAGCACGATGATGCCGGAGCAGCTGAACATCAGCACGATCCTGCAGTTCGGTTCGACCGTCCACGCCGATGCCGTGGTCACCACCTGGACCGCGGAGGGGCCGCGCAAGCTCTCGTTCGGCGATCTCGGCAAGCGCGCTGCGCAGCTGGCCCACGCCCTGCGGTCGCTGGGGATCGACGGTGACCAGCGGGTCGCCACCTTCCAGTGGAACAACTCCGAGCACCTGGAGGCCTACCTGGCCATCCCGTCGATGGGCGCGGTGCTGCACCCGCTCAACATCCGGCTTTTCCCGGACCAGCTCGAGTTCGTGGCCAACCACGCCGAGGACAAGGTCGTCATCGTCGACCCGAGCCTGATCCCGCTGCTGCAGCCGCTCCTGCCCCGCTTCTCGACGGTCGAGCACGTGATCGTGACCGGTGGTGGCGCCGCGAGCCTGGAGGCTCCCGAGGGCGTGCAGGTGCACGACTACGAGGCGCTCCTGGCCGCGCAGCCCACGGAGTTCGAGTGGCCGGAGGTCGACGAGAACTCAGCCGCCGCGATGGCCTACACCTCGGGCACGACCGGCGACCCGAAGGGCGTCGTCTACTCGCACCGCTCGATCTACCTGCACTCGATGCAGGTGTGCATGTCCGACGGCATGGACATCTCGGTGGATGACAACGTCCTGGCGATCGTCCCGATGTTCCACGCCATGTCGTGGGGCCTGCCGTACGCCGCGTTCATGGTGGGCGCCTCGCTGCTCATGCCGGAGCGGTTCCTGCAGCCCGAGCCGCTCGCCGCGATGATCGCCTCCGAGCGTCCCACGCTGGCCGCCGCCGTGCCGACCATCTGGATGGCCTTGGATGCCTACAGCGTGGACCACCCCGTGGACATGTCGAGCTTCCGCGCCGTGGTGGTGGGCGGCAGCTCCTGCCCGCCGGAGTTGATCCGTAAGTTCAAGGAGCGCTACGGGATCAACATCATCCACGCCTGGGGGATGACCGAGACCTCGCCCATCGGCACGCTGTCGCGGCCCAAGGCGGAGCTGCCGGAGGAGAAGCAGTTCCAGCTGCGGACCACCCAGGGTCGTTTCCTCGCGGGCGTCAAGGCGCGGATCGTCGACGACGCCGGCAACGAGTTGCCGTGGGACGGCGAGTCTGTGGGCGAGCTGCAGGTCCGCGGCCCGTGGATCACCGGAAGCTACTACAAGGTCGACAACTCGGACTCGTTCGATGACGGCTGGCTGCGCACCGGCGACGTGGGTTACGTGCGGCCCGAGGGCTTCCTCCAGCTGACCGACCGCGCCAAGGACATCATCAAGTCCGGCGGCGAGTGGATCTCCTCGGTCGAGGTGGAGAACTACCTGCTCGAGCACCCGGCCGTGGCCGAGGCGGCCGTTGTCGGTGTGCCGGATCCCAAGTGGGACGAGCGCCCGCTGGCCGCGATCGTCGTCAAGGAGGGCATCCCCGATCCGGACGTCGAGGAGCTCCGCGCGCACCTGGCACAGCGGATGGCCAAGTGGCAGGTGCCGGAGCGCTTCGCCTTTGTCGACGAGATCCCCAAGACCTCGGTCGGCAAGCTGGACAAGAAGCGCATCCGCGCCTCGCATTCGGAGGGCGAGCTCGAGGTGATCAACGCCCTCGAGAACTGACCGCCGCCCCGCCGCCCCACCGCCCGGGTCCTCCGCCCCGCCGCCCGAGTCCGCCGGGCATGGCCGCCGGGCGGCGGTTCGCCCATCGAAAAGACGGTTCCGCACGCGCCCACTCGGCCGACGCGGGCGGAACCGTCTTCTCGTCTGACAGCGGGGCTGCCGGCCGCCCGCCCGGCGCTCAGCTCACCTATCGGATCTCTCGCCACCTACCAGATCCCCACGCCGCCTATCGCGATCTGCGCCACCTAGCGGATCCGGTAGGCGCCGCGGAATCGGATAGGTGGCGCCGGCGCGGGCGACTCTAGCTGCGCATATGCCCGCGCCCGCACCCGGAGCAGGTGCGGGCGGGTGGGCGGCGGCGGGTCAGGCGTGGACGCGCGAGAGCGGGCGCAGCGACACGGGCAGCCCGTCGCCGGGGTAGGGCAGCGAGTCGTTCTTCATGGGCGGGGAGTAGTCCAGCGGCACCGACCACTCGAAGTGGCGCAGCAGCGCGCTCAGCACGAGCTTCGACTCGAGGTTGGCGAAGATCATGCCGAGGCACTTGTGCACACCTCCGCCGAAGGGCTCCCACGCGAAGCGGTGCGACTTGTCCTCCCGCCGCTCCTCGGAGAACCGCTCCGGGTCGAAGATCTCCGGATCCGTCCAGTACTCGGGCATGTGGTGCGAGTACAGCGGCATCACCGAGATGAGCCGGCCGGCCGGGATCTCCACCCCCAGGATCTCGGTGTCCTTGACCGTCTTGCGGGCCAGCACCGGAACCGGCGGGTGCAGACGCAACGTCTCCTTCATCACCAGCGCGAGGTCAGGCAGCTCCTCCAGCTCGGCCAGGCTCGGGTTCGGGCCCAGCGCCAGGCACTGCCGACGCAGCCGCTCCTGCCATTCCACGTCGCGGCCGAGCTCGTAGACCATGGACGTCACCGTGCTGGTCGTGGTGTCATGCGCGGCCATCAGCAGGAAGATCATCTGGTTGATGATGTCGTCGTCGTCGATCCCGCCGGAGGCGTCCGCCACCTGACACAGCGCGGAGAACAGGTCCTCTCCCGGATTCGCGCGGCGGGCCGGAAGATGGCGGCGGAGGAACTCCTCCAGCAGCCGGCGGCCGCGGGTGGCGCGGCCCCACTTGGTGAACGGCACCGGGGCCGTCGACCGGACGTACCCGTTGGCCGCCTGCACGCAGTCGACGAAAGCCGTGTTCACACGGTCGATCTCGCCGGGAACGGCGTACTCGGCGCCGCCCATGAACACGTCGGTCGCCAGGTCGAGCGTGTGCGACTTGAGTGCGGGGTAGATCCGGAACGCCCGGTCCGGCGACCAGGACGCGATTCCCGCGTCGACGAGCGGCGCGAGCGTCCGCGTGTAGCCCTCGAGCCGGGGGCGGGTGAACGCCTCCTGCATGATCTGCCGGTAGTGCTTGTGCTCCTCGAAGTCGAGCAGCATCAGCCCGCGATTGAAGAACGGCCCCACCAGGTATCCCCAGCCCGGGCCGCTGGCGAACGCCTTGTCGCCGTTCTGCAGAGCGGCCTGGCACGCGTCGGGGCCGATGAGCGCGGTCCTGGTCCGGCCGAGGAGGTTGAGATCGGAGACCGGGCCGTGGTCGCGATAGCGACGGGCCATCGCGGACAGTGGGTCGTGCACATATTCCAGCGTCTTGCCCAGCACCGGCAGGTGGGAGCGCAGCGGCGCGGGCCCGGGACGGAAGACCTTCTCGCGCGGCTCACCGGAAATTGACATACAGCACCTCGTTGTGGGGATGCCCCCAGTGTGTGACACGGCTCACGTGCTGTCACGCGATTTCCGAAACCGGCGGTGTCGTTTCTCTGCCGCGCGCCGGGTCAGGCCCTCTCGACCAGTGCGCGGATGTCCACACCGTCGGGCAGGGCGCCGTACTCGGCCGAGCGGTCGTCGCCGAGGCGGGCCAGGCAGAACGCCTCCGCGACCGGGGCCGGGGCGTGGGCGAGCAGGACCGCGGCCTGCTGGGCCAGCGCCATCGACTCGACCAGCCGTCGCGCGATCCCGGGCGCCGCGCCCGGGTCGGCGGCGGCCCGGCTCACGAGCCCGCGCACCCGCTCGACGTGCCGGTCGTACAGCTCGTGACCGCCCAGCTGCGCGGACAGCTCGGCATCGAACGCCGCTACCGACTCCGGTTCCCGGGTCATGGCCCGCAGCACGTCCAGGGCGATGACGTTGCCCGAGCCCTCCCACACCGCCAGCACCGGCTGCTCCCGGTAGCGGCGCGCGAGTGGGAACGCCTCGGTGTAGCCGTTGCCGCCGAGGCACTCCAGCGACTCGTAGGCGTGGTTCGGCCCGCGCTTGCAGACCCAGTACTTCGCCACCGCGGTGGCCAGCCGACGGTAGGGGGCGAATTCCTCGTCGTCGTACGCCGACGCCAACCTCAAGGCCGTCCACGTCGCGGCCTCGGACTCGAGCTGCAGGTCGGCCAGGACGGCCGCCATCGCGGGCTGGTCGACGAGTGTCGCGCCGAACGCCGCCCGGTGCCGGGCGTGCCACGCGGCCTCGGCCACGCCCTGCCGCATTCCCGCCGCGGCGCCGAGCACACAGTCCAGCCGGGTGCGGCCGACCATCTCGATGATCGTGCGCACGCCGCGACCGGGCTCGCCGACCATCCAGCCGAGCGTCCCGTCGAACTCCACCTCGGAGGAGGCGTTGGACTTGTTGCCGAGCTTGTCCTTGAGCCGCTGCACGAGGAACGGGTTGCGCTCGCCGCCCGGCAGCACGCGCGGGACGAGGAAGCAGCTCAGCCCCTCCGGAGCCTGCGCCAGCACGAGGAACGCGTCCGACTGCGGCGCCGAGCAGAACCACTTGTGGCCCCGCAGGACATGGCAGCCCGAGTCGCCCGCGCCCACGGAGCCGCCGGCGGTGACGGGTTCGGCGGTCGTGGTGTTGGCGCGGACGTCCGAGCCGCCCTGCTTCTCGGTCATCGCCATCCCGAACAGCACGCCCGACTTGGTGGCGGGGTCGCGCAGCTCCGGGTCGTAGACGCGGGAGAGCAGCGCGGGCTCCCATTCGGCGGCCAGCTCCGGGCTCAGGCGCAACGACGGAACCACGGCGTGGGTCATGGACAGCGGGCACCCGTGCCCGGCCTCGACCTGCGAGACCAGCATGAACCCGGCGGCCCGCTCGACGTTCGCGCCCTGCCCGGGGTCGGCCCACGCCGAGGTGTGCAGTCCGTGGGCCACCGAGTACTCCATGATGCGGTGGTAGGCGGGGTGGAACTCGATCTCGTCGACGCGGTTGCCCCACCGGTCGTGCGAGTGGTGCACGGGCGGGCGGGTGTTGGCGAGCTCGGCGTCGTGTTGGTACTGCGCGGTGCCGACGTGGCGGCCGATCTCGTGGAACCCCTCGATCCGCGCGTGCGGGGAGAAGGTCGCCACCGCGTCCTGCAGCGCCGGGTTGAGGGCGAACTCGTCCACGTCGACCCGCGGCGGAGCCTGGTTGAGGACCTCGTGGGTGGAATGGTTTCGGGTCGCCGACATGGGCCGTCCTAACTCTTGAAGTACTGAGCTCCTGAAGTACTCAGCCTTTGAAATACATAAGCTGCGTGCCCGTCGCCAGCAGCGTCCCGTCGCGACCCCACAGGCGCGCGGCCTCGTCGTGGTAGTTGCCGTGGAAGCGGTGCGAGTGCACGCTGCCCAGCAGGAAGTCGGTGCCCTGGGCGGCGATCTCGTCGGCGGTGGCCAGGAAGTGGATCGTCAGCGTCACCGTGCCCGCGGGGACCGGCCGACCGAGCCGCAGGAATGCGCGCGGGAAGAACGAATCGCACATGGCCGTCAGCGCGAGATGGTCGAGACCGCGGGCCGGGGCGTCGCGGATCCACATCGTCGTCGTCGACCCCGGGCTCTCCTCGCCCGCCGCGACGGCCTCCCATCCCCCCTCGACGAACCGCATGTCGTAGTTCTCCACCCACTTCACGCCGCGGTCGGCGCCGGCGGAGGGCAGCTCCTCCGGAGCGGGTACGGCGGGCGCGGCGGCCTCGGTCTCCGACCACGTCTCCCGCCGCAGCCCGGTGATGGCCGTGGCGGTGGTGACCACGTCGTCGCCCTGGCGCATCTCGATCCACCAGTGCTGGTTGGAGCGGTTGGTGCGGGCGGGGCGCGCCTCGATGAGGAACTCGCCGTCGGCGACGGGCCCGGCGTAGTTGAGGGTCAGCGCGAGCGGGTCGCCGTGCCGCTCGGGGTGCTGCAGGACCGCGGCCAGCATCGTCGCCGCCGTGGTGCCGCCGAACGGGCCGACCATGTTGGCGTACGCCTCGTGCGTGCGGCCGCGGTAGAGGTTCTCGCCGAGCGGCTCCAGCGCCACCACCTCATCGAGCACGTGCGTGGCGGTGTCCTGACTGGTCACGGGGCCTCCTGTGGGGCGGGCGGGGCGTCGCCGCCGGGGGCGCGTGCGGGCGGCGTTGGGCTCACCGTACCGAGAGATACGGCGACGACGACGAGGAACGCCCGTCCCGCCCACGTGGGCGTCGGCCATAGGATCGGGTCATGCCGATGATCGATGTGAAGAGTCCTGAGTCCGTCTCCACCGCCGCCGTCGTGGCCACCGGGCTGCTCGGCGGGTGGTTGACCGCCCGTGAGACGGGGATCCGTCCGCTCGGTGGGGTCGTGCTGGCGGCGGCCGGCGTCTGGGCCGGTCGCTCGTGGGCGGCCAAGACCGACGTGCCCACCACGGTGGGCCTGTCGGCGCTGTACGTGGCGGCGTTCGGCGCCTCGCACCCGCTGGCCAAGAAGATGGGCTCGTGGCCGGCGGTGCTCACGGTGACGGCGGCGGCGTCGGGCGCGGCCTACGCGCTCGCCGACGCGAAGTAGCGGCCGGCCGTCTGTCGGCACGCTGCGCGGCTCCGGCGCGGCCTCAGAGCGCGCCGCCACCGGGCTCAGGCGTCGAGGAAGATGTCGAGCTCCAGCTCCTCGAGGGGGCCGCCGTAGACGGAGAAGTCGGTGACGCCCTCCTCGGTGAGGACGTCGTCGTCGATGAAGAAGTTGCCCGTACACTCGCGGGGGTCGCGCGTGAGGACCGCGTGCGCGGCGTCGGCCATGATCTCCGGCGTGCGGCTGCGCGCGACCATCTCCTCGCCGCCGAGCAGGTTGGCCACGGCGGCGGTGGCGATGGTGGTGCGCGGCCACAGGCTGTTGGCCGCGATCCCGCGTCCCTTGAGCTCCTCGGCCAGGCCCAACGTCACCAGGCTCATGCCGTACTTGGCGATCGTGTAGCCGAGGAAGCTGCCCGCCCACTTGGGATTGAGATTGAGCGGCGGGGACAGCGTGAGGATGTGGGCGGCGTCCGAGGCCTCCAGGTGCGGCAGCGCCGTCTTGGACAGCAGGAACGAGCCGCGGCAGTTGATGTCCTGCATGAGGTCGTACTTCTTCATGGCCAGGTCAGGGGTCGGTGACAGGTCGATCGCGCTGGCGTTGTTGACCACGATGTCGATCCCGCCGAACGCCTCGACCGTCCTGTCGACGGCCTCCTGCACCGAGTCCTCGTTCCGAACGTCGCCCACCACGGCCAGGGCCTTCCCTCCCGCCTCCTCGATCTGGGCCGCGGCGGTGTGCACGGTGCCCTCGAGCTTCGGGTGGGGAGTGTCGGTCTTGGCGAGCATCGCGATGTTCGCACCGTCGCGGGCGGCGCGCAGGGCGATGGCCAGGCCGATGCCGCGGCTGCCGCCCGACATCAGCAGGGTCTTTCCGGCCAGGGTGCGAGTGGAGTCCGTCATGGGCACGATCCTCTCCGATAACCGCCGACCGCGGGGCGGGTATCGGCGACCGATCGCCCACTTGACGCGCCCCGTAGCATAAAAATGACCTCACAAACGGGTGTGGTTCCGACCGTGCAGGAGAGGCGCGATGACCGGTCGCCCCGAACTCACGGCTTCCAGGACGCTGATCACTGTTCTGGCGGCCGCCCTCGCCGTGCTCGTGGTCGGGGTGGGCGTGGTCGCCCTGGTCCGCAGCAGTGGGTCCGGGTCGGAGACACCGGCCGTCGAGGTCTCGCCCTCGGCTGCCGGGAGTGGCTTCTCCCCGGATGTCCTGGATCGTCCCGCGGCCCTCCGGTCCCGAGGGCGCCGGGGTGCTGGAGGTGACGGGGCCGGAGTGCGATTCCGCGGTGATCAACGCCGACCTGCTGTTCCCGAACAGCGGTGCGCGGATCATCGACTGCCAGGCAGGCTGGGCCGTCATGGCCAGCGCCGTGTCGGGTGATCCCTACTGGGTGGCGTACTCGGACGGCAGGTGGCGACGGGCCCCAGACGTGTCGATCCACCTGGGGACCTGCCCGGCCGAGGCGATCGCCAAGGGTGCGCCGGCGTGGATGGCGCAGAAGCACCTGACCAGCTGTGCACCGTCCGAGCGGCCGGGCCCGGCGGCGCCGACGCCCACACCGTCGCCCGCGCGGACGTCGGCGGCCACGCTCTCGGCCGGGCCCCCCGCCACGCCCACCCGGACCAGTTCGCGGACCCGGGCCCCGGTCGAGGACGCCGCGGCGCCGGCGACGAGTTCGCGGCAGACCAGTGTCGTCACGTCGACGTCCCCGCCGACCAGCGTCGTCACGACGTCGCCCTCGTCGACCGCTGAGTCGACCCCGTCCACGGCGGCGGATGACGCTCCCGGTCCGGACGGGCAGTAGCGACGGGGGTCAGCTCTCGCCGACCCCCGGAGGCCCGGCGGGGGCCTCACTCCGGGTCGCGGAAACGTGTTCCAGGCGCGTCAGGGGCGGGCAGAATTGAGGCCATGCAGCCAGCGCAGTCGCCGACGTTCACCGAACTCACCGAGGGCCGGGCCGTGCCGCCCATGGCCGCCCGCCCAGGCCCGGACCTCCCCGCCGCGGGGTTCATCGAGTCCGAGTGGTCGTGTGCGGGCGAGGCGGTGTCGTACTCGGTCGGCGAGCTGCCCACCGATGGCCGGGTCACGCTCGCCGAGGCCGACTCCCAGCCCTACTGCACCCGCGTGTTGGTCCGCCGCCCGTCCGCCGAACGGTTCAGCGGCGTGGTGCTGGTGGAGTGGCTCAACGTCAGCGGTGGCCAGGACGCCGCGCCCGAGTACACCTACCTCGCGGAGGAGATCGTGCGCGCCGGCCACGCGTGGGTCGGGGTGTCGGCGCAGTTCATCGCCGTCGAGGGCGGCGACGCGGCCGTGGGGATGGGCGGCCAGACCGGAGGCCTGCGCGCTCAGCGCGAGGGGCGGTACGGCGACCTGCACCATCCCGGTGACGCGTACGCCTACGACATCGTCACCCAGGTCGGCCGTTACTGCCGCGCGGCGGGCGGGTCGCGAGAGGGCGGGGCCCCGCTCGACGTCGGACCGCTGGCCGGGCTCGCTCCGGAGACGGTGATCGCGATCGGGGAGTCGCAGTCGGCCATCGCACTGACCTCCTACATCGACGGCGTGCACCCGCTGGTCGGCGTGTTCGACGGGTTCCTGCTGCACAGCCGCGGCGGCGGGGCCCTGCCGTTCGGCGACCGCGGCCGCGCGGCCGGCATCGCCGCCGCCGTCTCGTCGCAGACCCTGCGCTTGCGCGATGACCTCGACGCGCCCGTCCTGGTAGTGCAGGCCGAGGGCGACCTCGGTGGCCTGCTCGACTCGGCTCGCGCCCGCCAGCCCGACTCCGACAAGATCGTCACCTGGGAGATCGCCGGCCAGGCCCACGCGGACGCCTACCAGTTGGGCGAGCTCGCGGGGATGGTCGACTGCGGCGGCGCGATCAACAGCGGCCAGCAGGTGTTCGTGTGCCGGGCCGCGCTGCGCCACCTCATCACGTGGATCGGCGGGGGAGC
>NZ_BCSL01000052.1:0-15688 GCF_001570845.1 Dietzia papillomatosis NBRC 105045
TCACCGGCCCGAAGCCTCGGCACCAGCACGTCGCGGACGGTGTCGGGGTTGCGTTCGACCACCACCCACCGTCGTCCCAGCCCGCGGGCGGCCACCGCCGTCGTCCCCGATCCCGCGAACAGATCCACTACCAACTCGCCGGGTTCGGTGGCCAGCTCGACGATCCGCCGCATCAGCGCCTCCGGCTTGGGCGTGCGGAACCCGTCGACCCCGGCCGCCCGCAGCTCGGCGCGGGCGGTGTCGGTGGAGCCGACCTCCTGGGCCAGCCAGATCGTCTTGAGCTTCTTGATGCGGCCCGACTCGAATCTGTCGCGCTGGTACACGTCCACGCGCGGGCCGCTGCGCCCCCGGACGGTGCGGCACACCAGGTCCCCCACCCGCTCGCGAGCCCGGTCGCGCGACCAGCGCCACACCGCCGGCGTGAGGTCGCCGAACACCGGGAGGATCTCGACCAGGCCCGGGCCGGGCTCCACGGAGACGGCACCGGTCACGGGATCGCCGTAGAGCGGGTAGGTCATGGTGGGCGTGGTGCGCGGGTTGAAGCGCTTGTTGGTGTTGCGCAGCGGCAGGAGCCTGAAGCTGACGCCGTCGCCGTCCGTGAGCGGGAAGTCTGCGGGGTCGACCGCCGAGGCGACGCCTCCGGCGAGCCGCACGAGCTCGGGGTCGCGAGCGTACACCATGAGTCGGTCGTGGGACCCGGCGAAGAACCGGTCCAACTGGCGGCCCTTGGGGTTGCTCTCCACCGTGAGGTCGGCGATGAAGGCGTCGGTGCCGAAGACGTCGTCGAGCAGGCAGCGGACGCGGTGGGCCTCGGCGTCGTCGAGGTGGACCCACACGGTCCCCGTGTCGGCGAGCAGATCGCGGGCGACGACGAGGCGGCTCTCGATGTAGTCGAGCCACTCGAGGCGCGGCATGTTGTCGTGGTAGGAGTCGAATCGACCGCCGCGGTTGTACGGCGGGTCGAGGTAGACGAGCTGAGCGGCGCCGGCGGGCGCGAGGTCGTGCCCGGCCAGGGCGTCCGCGGACTCGGCGATCCGCGCTCCGTCGCCGACGAGGACGGCGCCGGCGTGCTCGCCGGGGAAGACCGCCTCGATCCGTGGGGGCGGCCCCTGCTCGGCGGGGGCCGGGACGCGTCCGCGCCCCGGCCACGAGATCGAGAACCCCGGGGAGGTCACCGCAGCGGTTCGAGGGTGAGGGCGTCCGTGCGGCGGAACGCCGTGCCGTAGCGGGCGTCCAGACGCAGCCAGGCGCCGCGTTCGCTCACCCGGACCGGCTCGCCCTCGGGGGCGCGGCCCGCCTTTTCCGGGACGAACCCGCACATCACCACGGAGAACACCGTGCGCATGTCCACGCCGACGGGGTGGTCGGTGTCCGCGCGGACGGTCAGCGCCTCCTGGTCGAGCAGCGAGGGCGGAAGTCCGGCCGGGCCGGCGTTCTCGCGCGCGGCCTCGCGCCCCGACTCGGTGAGGTCGAGGAACACCTGCGCGGGCACGTCCTCGACGCGGGTGAACCCGTCCGTGGGCGGCAGCAGCCCCTGCCAGGCGGAGACCAGAGGCATGCCGGGGTCGATGCGCCCCTCGAGGTCGCCGCGCTGCAGGACGTCGAGCTCGGTGAGCAGGTGGTCGGCGCCGCAGACGACGTCGCCACCGGGGCACGAACCGCCGAGGACACGGACGACGAGCGCGCCGAAGGGGGTGCGGCCCCACACCCGCATCCGGTCCCCGCTCGAGGTGAGCCGGACGACGGCCGCCTCGTCGAGCCGCAGGAGCCGACGCAGGAGGGTCCGCAGGTCGTCGCGGTCGGCGGGATCCGGGATGCGGATCACGCTCTCCCCCTGCGCCGGGATCGGCCCGGGCGCCGTCACGCCGCGTCCTCGTGCCGGAACTCCAGGAGATAGCCGCGCTCGTCGCGCGTGAGCCGGCGGGGTCGCTGGGTGACGAGGTCGAAGGCGGCGATGGTGGCGGTGCAGTCCACCTCGGGTGGCGCAGAGTCCGGGGTGGTGCGCGCGCGGACCTCGTGTCGCGCCACGAACAGAGCACCGCCGACCTTCTCGCACCACATCCGCACACGGATGGGCCCGTCGGCGTGGCGGATCTGGCCGCGGTACCTGACCGCCAGGTCGGTCATCACCGCGCCGGCGGTGAGCGTGGCGGTCGGCAGCCCCTCGGAGAAGAGCCACGGGATCCGCGCCTCCTCGATGAGGGTGATCATCCGCGCGTGGTTGACGTGGCGGTAGAGGTCCTGGTCCGACCAGCGGACGGGCATCGCCGAGGTGAACACCCGACGTCCCGGCTCCCCCGACACGCCCAGCGGGCCGCCGGCCTCGTAGACGAGTTGGTCTGTCACCCGGCCGTCCCCTGGTCCGTGATCGCGGCCGGCTGACGGGCGGCCTCCAGCACGTTGCGGACCCCGGACGGGATCTCCACCGCCGACGAGGTGGAGGTGTCATAGGCGACCATGACCACCCGCAGCGTGCAGCAGACCTCGCCCGCGGCGTCGTAGATCGTCTGCCGGATCTGGTACGAGGTGGTGCCGACGTGCTCGACCTCGATCTCCACGTCCACTGTCGTGGAGTCCCGCAGGACGGGCCGCAGGTGGTCGATCTCGGTCCGGCGGACCACCTGCGGGAGGTTCCCGAGGCCGAACGGCCCGAAGCGGCTGCGGATGAACAGGATCCGCGCCTCTTGGGCGTACTCGATGTACTTGATGTTGTTGACGTGCCCGTACTGATCGAAGTCCGCCCACCGCACCTGCAGGGTGCAGCGGAACGTCCCGGCGTCCGTCGCGTCGCGTGACGTCATCCCGCATCCTCCCGGTGGCCGAGCAGCGCGGCGCGCTCCTCGGGATTGATCTCCAACGTAGTGGTCTCGTCGGCCGCCGTCACCACCATGACGGTGTCGACGACCGCGCACGGCTCGGGGCCCGTGGACTCCGTGCCGATCGAGGTCCGCATGGTGTACGAGGTGCGGCCGACGCGCAGTGTCCGCACTTCGACCCACACCTCGGGCACACCCATGACGATGGTGCGACGGAAATCGATCTCCATCCACCGCGCCAGGGCGATCGGCACCCGCGATCCCGGGACGTCGAACTTCTCACGGAAGAACATCATCCGGGCGTCCTGGGAGAACTCCTGGAACCGCACGTTGTTGACGTGCGAGCCCACGAAGTCGGAGATGCGCAACGGGATGCGGACCCGGTGCACGGCGCCCGGCGCACCGCTCTCGGCCGGAGCCGGAGCGGTGCCCGTGTCGCGGGTGGCCGGTGTCGCCATGGACGTCAGCCCCGGGTGAGCTTGCGGTGGGTGACCCGGCTCGGGCGGGCCGCGTCGGGGCCGAGGCGCTCGACCTTGTTCTTCTCGTAGCCCTCGAAGTTGCCCTCGTACCAGTACCACTGGCCCTCGGCTACGTTGCCCTCCCAGGCGAGGATGTGGGTACAGGTCCGGTCGAGGAACCACCGGTCGTGCGAGATGACCACGGCGCAACCGGGGAACTCCTCGAGGGCGTTCTCCAGGCTGCCGAGGGTCTCGGTGTCGAGGTCGTTGGTGGGCTCGTCCAGCAGGATGAGGTTACCGCCGACCTTGAGGGTCAGCGCCAGGTTGAGGCGGTTGCGCTCACCACCGGAGAGGACTCCGGCCTTCTTCTGCTGGTCCGGGCCCTTGAAGCCGAACGCGCTGAGGTAGGCGCGCGAGGGCATCTCGTTCTGGCCGACCTCGATGAAGTCCAGGCCGTCGGAGACCACTTCCCACACCGACTTCTCGGGGTCGATGTTGGCGCGGTTCTGGTCGACGTAGCTGAGTTTGACGGTGTCGCCGATCCGGACGCTGCCGGCGTCCGGCTCCTCCAGTCCGACGATGGTCTTGAACAGCGTCGTCTTACCGACACCGTTGGGGCCGATCACGCCGACGATGCCGTTGCGGGGCAGCGTGAAGGACAGGTCCTTGATGAGGATCCGGTCGTCGAAGCCCTTCTGGAGGTCGTTGACCTCGACCACCACGTTGCCGAGGCGCGGCGGGGTCGGGATCTGGATCTCCTCGAAGTCCAGCTTCCTGTGCTTCTCGGCCTCGGCCGCCATCTCCTCGTACTTGGCCAGTCGGGCCTTGGACTTGGACTGGCGGGCCTTGGCGCCGGAGCGCACCCACTCGAGCTCGGCCTTGAGGCGCTTCTGCAGCTTCTGGTCCTTCTTGCCCTGGACCTCGAGCCGCTCGGCCTTCTTCTCCAGGTAGGTGGAGTAGTTGCCCTCGTAGGGGTGCAGCTTGCCGCGGTCGACCTCACAGATCCACTGGGCGACGTGGTCGAGGAAGTACCGGTCGTGCGTGACGGCCATGACGGCGCCGGGGTAGCTGGCGAGGTGCTGCTCGAGCCACAGCACGCTCTCGGCGTCGAGGTGGTTGGTGGGCTCGTCGAGCAGCAGCAGGTCGGGCTTGCTCAGCAGCAGCTTGCACAGCGCGACGCGGCGGATCTCGCCACCGGACAGGTTGGTGACCGGCGCGTCACCCGGCGGGCAGCGGAGCGCGTCCATCGCCTGCTCGATCTGCGAGTCGACCTCCCAGGCGTCGACCGCGTCCAGGTACTCCTGGAGGACGCCCATCTCCTCCATGAGCTCATCGGTGTAGTTGGTCGCCATCTCCTCGGCGACCTCGTTGTACCGCCGCAGCTTGACCATGGTCTCGCCGAGGCCGTCCTCGACGTTCTCCTTGACGGTCTTGTCCGGGTCGAGCTCGGGCTCCTGCAGGAGGATCCCGACCGTGGCCTCGGGGTCGAGGAATGCCTCGCCGTTGGACGGCTGGTCCAGGCCGGCCATGATCTTGAGGATCGAGGACTTACCGGCGCCGTTGGGGCCGACCACGCCGATCTTCGCACCGGGGTAGAAGGCCATCGTGACGTCGTCGAGGATCACCTTGTCCCCGTGCGCCTTACGAACCTTCTTCATGGTGTATATGAACTCGGCCATTCTACCCTCTCACCTGCACAAATAGGTCACATCACCGCGGCGGGCCGCGGGCACGACCCCCATGTTACGTGTCCGCCCGCGGCCCCGGCGTCCCCGGCGGACGCCGCCCCCTCCCCCGGTGCGTCTACCCGCCGGCGACCCCCACGAACTCGCCGTCGCCGGCCGGTACCGCCCCCGCCGCGTCGAGGTCGTGCGACCCGATCTCCATCGCGTCCTCGTCCTCCTCGGACAGGCCGCGCAGACCCGGCTCGCCGCCGTCGGTCGCCCCCTCCCCGGGCGCGTCCGGCTTGGCCCGGCGCACGGTGACGTCCATTCGGGACAGGTCCGGGCCCAGCGCGCTGACCCGCATCTCCAGATCGCGCATGAGGTGACCGTCGCGCTCGTACTCGTTGGTGAGCAACCGGCCGTGGACGATCACGCCGTCGCCCTTGCAGATCGACCCGGACGCCCGCTGCGCGAGCCGGCCCCAGCAGTTGGCCGAGAAGTACAGCGTGCCGCCGGTCTTCCACTCCCCCGACGTCCGGTCCTGGTAGCGGGTGTTGCTGGCGACCCGGAAGGAGAACACCTGGTCGTCGCCGACGCGCCGGGTGGTGGGGTGGGTGATCACGGTTCCGCGGACTGTGGTCTGGGCTTCGTTCATGGGCTCGCTCCTGTCACGCTCGGCCGACCGTGCGCCGGCCTCGTGCCCTGCAGAGTGCCGCACCTCGTCGTCGTCACCCCTGGTCCCCACCGCGCGCGGTGGTCACCCTGTGGAGAGGGGGCGGGGTGTGGAGAGGAGGGGTGCGACGACGACGAGGTGCGCGACCTCAGCGCCGGCGGTCCGCGCGAGACATCTCGGCGAGCATCTCGTTATAGGCCCTGAGCTCGGCGTCGTCGTCCCGGTCGGCCTGCCGCTCCCCGCGCCGCGCCTCGCGCATGTCGCTCTGGTACCACTGCCACGCCAGGGCCAGCATGACGATCACCAACGGGATCTCCCCCATCGCCCAGGCGACGCCGCCGCCGACCCGCTGACTCTGCAACAGGTCCGGGATCCACGGCAGGCCGATGCCCGAGTACCAACCCTCCGCCAGCACCGTGGGGTAGTTCATGAGCAGGATGCCGAAGAACGCGTGGAACGGGAGCGAGGAGAGCAGCACCATGAGCTTGTACATCGGCGAGAAGTGCCGCGGTGCCGCGTCCACGCCGATGATCACCCAGTAGAACAGGTAGCCACTGATGAGGAAGTGGACGTTCATGAACATGTGGCCCAGGTGCTCGGAGGCCAGCGTCTCGTAGAACCCGCCGAAGTAGATGATGTAGAAGCCGGCCACGAACTGCACCGACGCGACGATGGGGTGGGTGAGGAATCGCGAGATCGGGCTGTTGATGAACTCGACCAGCCACTCGCGCGGCCCCGGCGGGTTGCCCCGACCGGCCGCCGGCAGCGCCCGTAGCGCGAGCGTGAACGGGCCGCCCAGCGCGAGCAGGACCGGCACCAGCATCGAGATGATCATGTGGCCCACCATGTGGCTGGCGAAGTCGGCCATCATGAACATCCCCATGCCCGAACTGGTCGTGAGGAAGAGGATCACGCAGCCGGACACCCAGAAGGCGGTGCGGCCGGCCGGCCACGAGTCACCGCGCCGGCGCAGGCTGAACAGCCCCCACAGGTACAGGCCCAGCAGGATCACCGCGGCGAGCCCCAGGACGAGATCGAAGCGCCACGTGCCGAACACGGTGCCGAATCCAAATGGGCCGGGCAGCTCGAAGCCGAGCAGCGCCTCCTGGCGGGTGGGCACGTACAGCGGCGCCGGCGGCGGGGTTCGACCCAGTGACACGGACAGTCCGATGGTGCCCGCCATGATGACGGACTCGGTGAGGATGATCCGCAGCATCGTCGCGCGGTCCACCGGGGCGTTGGCGCCCTTGGACTCGATCCGGTTGATGACCCGGCGGCGCACCGCCAGGCCGAACAGGGCGAGCAGGCACAGCACGAGCGCCTTGCACACCACCAGCAGCCCGTAGGTGGAGGTGAACAGGTCGGCGGGGTGCAGGCGCACGATCGCGTTGATCACGCCCGACAGGCCCAGCGCGATGATCGCCACCGTCGCCACCGCCGAGTAGCGACGCAGGGCCAGGGCCACCCGCGTGCCGCCGACCCACGTGTGGGCGATCACCGCGACGAGCCCGCCGATGTAGAACGCGGCACTGAACAGGTGGATGATCAGCGAGTTGGTGGCGATGTCGTGCGCGGTGCTACCCGAGGCGTGGCCCGTGGCCGCCACCGGTAGCAGCGAGAGCGCGGTGACGGCGAGCCAGATGACCGACCAGCGCCAGCTCAGCGTAAGTCGCTGCCCGATCCCGGCGACGAGCGCGATGATCGCGGCCCACCGCCACGAGGACGCCACGTCGATCTGGTTGATCGCCACCAGCCACTGGTCCGGCGGCAGCGACTGGAAGAACGTGCGCCCGGAGACGTCGGAGAGGGTCAGCGGGATGAGCAGCGCCGCCGCGACCGCCCAGGCGATGTTGGCCCAGGACGAGATCTGCTGCATGCGGTAGCCGTCCACATCGAGCGTCTTGTCCTTCTGCGGCGGAGTGAAGAACGCCGCGAACAGGGCGGCACCCACCGCCACCGACGCGAGCAGTTCGCCGATGGACCGCAGCGCCGGCAGCCCGGCCGTGGTGAGTACGCCCGGGTCGGGCACGCCCACCAGCTCCAGCGCGACGTCCCGCGACAGCGCGGAGAGCGGGATGACCACCGCGGCCGCCACCGCCGCGAGGAGCAGGACGAGCAGGACGATACTGCGGGTTCCGAGCCGCCCGGTGGTGGCTGGGGCGGTCTTCGACGACGTCATGACCACCATCGTAAGAACCCGGGCGCCCCCGGGCCGATTCGCCGGTGCCGGGACCACCCCCCGGATCGGCTACCATTCACCCGGCGACGCCCTCGCGGTGTGTCGTAGGCCTCCGTAGCTCAGTGGATAGAGCATCCGGTTTCTACCCGGCTGGTCAGGGGTTCGAATCCTCTCGGGGGCGCCCAGCGCTTCACGATTCGGGCACTCCGCCCACCGAGAAGAGTGTTCCGCACACTCCTACTCGGGCGATACGGGCGCGAAGCTCTTATCGACGCGGCGGCGGGGCGAGCGCGGCGGCCGAGCGGAGGTGACAGCCGGTCAGCCCGCGGCCTCACGCAGCCGCGCCAGCAGCGGCTCCGCCGCCTCCTCGAGGAAGCGGTCGAGCGTGGAGTCGCCGATCTGGATCAGCGCGATGTCCGTGTATCCGGCTTCCCAGTAGGGCCGGACCTTCTCCACGATCGCGTCGAGGTCGGGACCGCAGGCGAGCTGCTCCCCCACGTCCTCGGGCCGCACGAACTGGGTGGCGGCGGCGAACCCGGCGGTGGTGGGCAGGTCGGAGTTCATGGCCCAGCCCCCGGCGAACCAGCGGAACTGGTCGTGCGCGCGCTCGACGGCGGCGGACTGCGAGTCGGGATCCCAGCTGATGGGAATCTGCGCGATCGCGCGGGCACCGTCACCAATCGGGGTCTGCCCATCCAGGGCGTTCCACTTCTCGATGTAGCTGCTCTCGGGCTCGGTGGCGATGAGGTGGTCGCCGAGCGGACCGAGGTGCGCGAGCGCCTTCTCGCCGCCGGCGGCCACGCCGATCGGCACGCGATTCTCCGGCAGGTCCCACAGGCGGGCGGAGTCCACGCGGAAGTGCTCGCCGGAGTAGGTGACGAGGCCGCCGTCGAAGAGCTCGCGGATGATCTCCAGCGCCTCGACGGTCATCTCGTGGCGCTCGTCGACGGACGGCCAGCGTTGGCCGACGACGTGTTCGTTGAGGTTCTCCCCCGCGCCGATGCCGAGCATGAACCGGCCGTCGGACATGATCTGCACGGTCGCGGCCTTCTGCGCCACGACGGCCGGGTGGTACCGCAGGATCGGGCAGGTGACGTAGGTGCACAGGTCGACCCGTTCGGTGACGTGCGCGACCGCACCGAGCACGCTCCACACGTACGGCGCGTGTCCCTGCGAGCTCAGCCACGGGAAGTAGTGGTCGGAGGCCACCTCGAAGTCGAACCCCGCCTGCTCGGCCTTGGCGGCGTAGCGCACGAGTTCCTTGGGGCCCGACTGTTCGGTCATGAGTGTGTATCCGAAGCGCGTCATGCCAATCGATCGTGCGCGCGAGCGACGGCGAGCGCCACCGGTCGACGCGGCCGAGCGCCGGTGAATGACGCCCCCGGCGTGCCCGAGGACACACGTGTGCGGTTGCCGCCGCGCGGCGAGACGGGCACCTTCGGGGGCATGAGTTCCGAGCGCGCACTTCTTCTCGACGTCGACGGCACGCTGATCGACTCGACCTACGTCCACGTCGCGACCTGGTACCGGGCACTGGCGGAAGCCGGGGCGCCGGTTCCCTACGTAGAGGTCCACAAACGGATCGGCAAGGACGGATCCACGCTGGTGTCCGAACTCCTGGAACTCGCCGGTGTCGACGACGACGAGCGCGATGACATGGCGAGCCGGGCCAAGGACCTGCACACCGAGTATTACGCCGAGGCGCCCCTGAGGCTGCTCCGCGGTGGCCGTGAGCTCGTCCGCGGAGCCAAGGAACGCGGCTGGATCACCGTGCTCGCGACCTCGGCGGCGCCGTCGGAGTTCGAGCAGGCGCGCGAGTTGCTCGACGTGGACGACCACCTGGACGCCGTGACCACCGGCGAGGACGTCGACCAGGCCAAGCCGGATCCGACCATCGTGGCGATCGCCCTGGAGCGCTCCGGCGTCGACGCCGAGAACGCCATCATGGTGGGCGACGCGACCTGGGACGCGATCGCCGCGGCCAAGCTGGGCATCCGCTCGGTGGCGGTGCGCACGGGAGGGATCGGCGACGCCGAGCTCACCGAGGCGGGCTTCTCCACGATCGTCGATGACGCCGCGGCCGTCCTCGAACTCCTCGAGGCCGACGAGCTCTGACCGGCGAGCCCGGGGCGACCCTCCCGGGACGCCGAGGTAACGCGCGGTCGCAGACGCGGCGGGCCGGACTCTTAATCAGCGGGTTCAGGGTTTACCGAACGTCCGCCCAGCTACCGGCCGCCTCGTCGCGGGTCGGCGTCCGCACCGGCACCAGCAGGAGCAGGCCCACCAGCAACACCAGGCCGATGCCCGCGATTCCCGCGCGATCCGTCGCGAACGCCCACGTGAACAGCCCGAACAGGGCGGGGGCGAGGAACGAGACCGCGCGGCCGGTGGTGGCGTAGAGGCCGAACATCTGACCATCGCTGCCCGCCGGGGCCAGCCTGGCCAGGAACGACCGCGACGCCGACTGCGCGGGCCCCACGAACAGGCACATGAGCAGCCCGAAGACCCAGAACATCGCGGGGCCGTCGACGAACAGCAGGACGGTCATGGTCGCGATCATCGCCACCAGCGAGCCGATGATCACCGCCTTGGGGCCGACCTTGTCGTCGACAAGGCCCGCGGCCGCCGCCCCCAGCGCCGCCACCACGTTGGCGGCTACGCCGAAGATGAGGACGTCCCCGGGCGCCAACCCGTAGACCGTCACGGCCAGGATCGCCCCGAAGGTGAACACCCCGGCCAGGCCGTCCCGGAAGATCGCGCTCGCGACGAGGAACTTCACGGTGCGCGGATCCCGCCGCCACAGGCGCTTCAGATCGACCCAGAGGATGCGGTACGACGCGAGGAAGCCGGGCTCGTCGTCGTCGACCTCACCGGCGGCCCCACGGGCAGCGGCCGGGCGGTGCTCCGGCACCGACCGCAGCACCGGTAGCGCGAAGGTCGCGAACCACACGGCGGCGAGCAGACACACCAGGCGCACGTTCATGCCGCCGTCGGCGGTGACGCCGAGCAGCCCGCGGTCGGGGCCGTCGCCGGCGATGAAGCCGAGGAACGCCCCGAGCAGCAGGAAGATCCCGCCGAAGTAGCCCATCGCCCAGCCGAAGCCGGACACCCGGCCGACCGTGGCGGGGGTCGAGACCTGGCGCAGCATCGCGAAGTACGACACTTCGGCGAACTCGAAGGTGATCGATCCGATCGCCAGCAGGGCGAGCCCGATGAAGAACCACGGGTACGGGGCGTCCGCGTCGACGAGGAACATCAGCGCGGTGAGCAGCACCGTCGCGTAGGTCCAGATTGCGAGCGACCGTCGACGCCGACCGCCGCGGTCGGCGCGCTGCCCCATCACCGGCGCGGTGAGCGCGATGACCAGCCCGGCGACGGCGACGGAAATCGACAGCCACGTCGCGGCCGACAGCGGTCCGTCGAGGTCCGCGCCCACCGAGTCGGTGAGATAGACGGAGAAGACGAAGGTCACGATCACCGCGTTGAACGCCGCCGACCCCCAGTCCCACATCCCCCAGGCCACGATCCGGCCGCGAGGCGTGCGCGTCACCGCCGCCGAAGGCGTCGCCGGGGCCGGGGGCGCAGGTGAGAACGTTTCGGGGCGGTTCGACTGGTTCACACCCGTCACGCTATCCGGCCGGCGGCGGTGGATCGCTCAGCATGGGCTCGCTCGGGAGCTGACCCCCCTCTCCCGTTCACCCTCCGGCGGCCCCCGGCGAATGACGTTCGCCGGGGGCCGCGTCCCGAGCTCCGGCCGGTACGCTCAGCCTCGGTCCGCCAGCCCGAAGCCCCGAGGAGCCCCATGTCCCTGCCCACTCCCACCACGTCGAACCGAGCAGTCGTCACCGGCGCCTCCTCCGGGATCGGCATGGCGCTGGCCACCGAACTCGCACGGCGTGGACATTCGCTCATCGTGGTCGCCCGGAGCGAGGAAATCCTGCAGACCCTCAAGACGCGGCTCGAGAGCGAGTACGGCGTGAGCGTCGACGTCCGCCCCTGCGACCTCGGCAGCCCCGCCGAGCGCCAGCCCCTGCTCGACGAGCTGGCCACGCGGGAGATCTCGGTCCTCTGCAACAACGCCGGCATCGCCACGTTCGGACCCGTGGCGTCGCTGGACCCCGCGTACGAGAAGCAGCAGATGCAGGTCAACGCGGTGGCCTGCCACGACCTAGTCCTGGCGGTCCTCCCCGGCATGGTCGAACGGCGATCGGGAGCGATCCTCAACGTCGGATCGGCGGCCGGGAACATGCCGATCCCGAACAACGCCACCTACGCCGGCACCAAGGCGTTCCTCAACACCTTCTCCGAGTCCCTACGGGGTGAACTCATCGGCTCCGGCGTCAACGTGACCCTCCTCGCGCCCGGTCCGGTGCGCACCGAGGAGATCGCCGAGGAGGACAAGACCTTCGTCGACCGCCTGGTCCCCGACCGCCTGTGGGTCGACACCGAGTACACCGCCCGCGTCTCGCTGGATGCGCTGGCCCGCAACAAGATGCGCGTGGTGCCCGGCCCGCTGAGCCAGGCCATGTCCGTGGCCGGGAACTACGTCCCGCGCGGGATCATGGCGCCGATCGTGGGCAGGTTCTACGCCAAGCTCGGCGAGGGACAGCAGGGCGGGGCCTGATCGGCCGACAGCAGCCGGGCCGTCCTGCGGCGATATAGTCGAACGATGCCCGAGTCGACCTCCGCCGAGACCGCTGCCCCGTCGTCGTCACCGACGCCCCACCAGGAATCCAAGAACGACCGCATCGTCTGGATCGACTGCGAGATGACCGGCCTCGACACCACGAACGACAAGTTGGTGGAGATCGCGGCGCTGGTCACCGACTCCGACCTCAACGTGCTGGGCGAGGGCGTCGACATTGTCATCCACGCATCCGACGCCGCGCTCGACGCCATGGTGCCGGTGGTGCGGGACATGCACGCCTTCTCCGGCCTGACCGAGGAGATCCGCAGGTCGACGGTGACGGTGGCCGAGGCCGAGAAGGCCGTCCTGGACTACGTACGGGCGTGGGTGCCGGTGGCCGGGTCCGCTCCCCTGGCGGGCAACTCGATCGGCACCGACCGCGGCTTCCTCGCCCGCGACATGCCCGAGCTCAACTCCTACCTGCACTACCGGATGATCGACGTCAGCTCCATCAAGGAACTGTGCCGCCGGTGGTACCCCCGCATCTACTTCGGCCAGCCCGAGAAGGGCATGTCCCACCGCGCCCTGGCGGACATCAAGGAGTCGATCCGCGAGCTGCAGTACTACCGGGCCACCGCGTTCGTTCCGCAGCCCGGGCCGACCAGCGACGAGGTCAAGAGGGCCGCCGCCGAGCTGCCCGCGGTCGAGTAGCCTCACCTGCGGATTTCCCGGCGAGGCCACCTAGAGGGTAAAGTCGTCAGCGCTGTCCGCGAGGGCAGCGGTGGTGGCTGTAGTTCAGCTGGTAGAGCACCAGATTGTGATTCTGGTTGTCGCGGGTTCGAGTCCCGTCAGCCACCCCGACCGCGATGGCGGGTGATGCGCACTCCGGTGCGGGTCACCCGCCATTCGCATCTGCGGCCCTACCAGCGGTTGCGTGACTGCTCCGCCCAGCCCACCAGCCCGTCGAGCGAGACCTCCGTGCCGTCGTCGAGCACGCCGGTGCCGTGCCACGTGCCGAACGCCTGATGCGTCTTCACCGCCAACACCCCGAGCTCGGTGATATCGCGGCGCATATGAAACGGCGTGAGCGTGGCATCCAACCGCTCACCCCGCACCCGCCACGGCCCGGCCGGGTCCGACACGTCATAGGTCCACTGCAGGTCGTCGCCGAGCTTGTGCATCCGGCCGTCGACGAGGATCCCGTTCTCCGTCGATCCGGTGCCGTCCGTCCACTTCCCGCCGACCTGCAGCGCCCGCGTCGAGCCGTCCACCACGCCGCTACCCGCGCCCCAGTTCCAGGTGGTCGCGTACCGCCAACGACCCCGCCCGCGGTCGAGGACCGCCCAGCCGGCCCCGAGGTCCTGCGTCGTGCCGTCGACGGTCACCGACCCGGTGACGGGATTGGCCAGATCCTTGAGGGTGTACTGGAACCGCCGCTCACTCCACGGGACCACCACCGCGAGGCTGTCGTGCCCCGGGCGGCTGACCTCGAGCTGGACCCGCACACCGCGCGCCTGCACACGGATGGAGGTGGAGTCCTCGTCGTCGTCGACCTCGATGGACACCCGACCCCCACCCACGCCGGCCGATCCGCGCAGGGCGCCGTCCCCCGGTTCCTCACCGAACGGCGGCCGGTGGAGCGGCCTGATCCCGCTGCGGCTCTCCTCCCGCCCCGTGTGCCGATCCAGGACGTAGACCGCGCAGTTGGCCAGATAGTCCAGCCCGGCGACCGTCAGACCGACCACGGACCGGTCGTTGACGACCCCCGGTACTCCCAGCGATTGGTCAGCCCCGATCGGCGAAATGAGTGCAATGCAGGGGGCGCCGGGACCAGCCCACGGCGTCCGGGTTGAGCATGCGGCCGCGGGCCAGGTCGACGGGTCGGGTGATCTCGCGTTCGGCGGTCATGGGGTCACTGTCGCACGCGCGCTGCCGGCCGAGGCGGAGGGTCCGGACGCGGGACCCGGATGCGCGCCCCGGCGGCCTTTCCTATGGTGCGGATGACCGACCGACGCAAGGAGGGACCGTTGCCCACACTCGATCTGTTGCTCGCGGCCGTGGGCGCTCTCGGGGTGGTGATCGTCGCCCTCTCCGCGCGGATGACGCGCTGGCCCGTGTCCGAGCCGCTGATCGCACTCGCCGGCGGCGTCATCCTGGGGCCCGCAGTCCTCGGTGTGTTGGACGTGCCCGACATCCTCGCCGAGCAGTCGACCCTCCACAACGGAGCGGAGATCCTCCTCGCCGTCTCGGTGATGGGTGTGGCCCTGCGCTACCCGTTCTCCGCCATCCGCGAGCAATGGCGGCGTCTGGCGCTCCTGCTGGTGGTGGTCCTGCCCGCGATGGCACTGATCTCGACGGGCCTGGCCATGTGGGCTCTGGGCATACCGTTCGCCCTCGCTCTGCTGTTCGGCACCGCCATCTGCCCCACTGACCCCGTCCTGGCCTCCGCCGCCGTCACCGGCGACGCCGCCGAGGAGGACCTACCCGAACACGACCGCCAGCTGCTGTCCCTGGAGTCCGGGGCCAACGACGGCCTCGCGCTGCCCCTCGTCCTGGTCGCGCTCGCCGTGGCCACCCCCCTCACCGCCGGTCAGGCCGCCACGGAAGCCCTCTGGCAGATCGGAGCAGCCCTCGCTGTGGGCGCCGTCGGTGGAGTCGCCGCCGCGAAGGCCCTCCACTTCTCGGAACGACACCACGACACCGAGAAGGGGGCCATGCTCATGTACACCCTGCTGCTGTCGATCCTCGTCCTCGGCGTGTCGGGTCTCCTCGAGGCCAACGGGGTGTTCGCGTCCTTCGTCGCCGGGCTGGCGTTCAACCTCGCGAGCTCCGGTAGCGAACGCAAGACGGAGGTGGAGATCGACGAGGCGGTCAACCAGTTCGCCGTCCTGCCGTTCTTCCTCGCCCTGGGCGCGATGATCCCGTGGACCGCCTGGGCGGAGCTCGGCTGGGGCGCCGTGTGGCTCACGGCCGGCGTCCTGCTGCTGCGTCGCCCACCGCTGCTGTTCGCCCTGATGAAGTCGCTCGCCCTGAAGGTGCGCGGCGCCGCCTACCTCGGCTGGTTCGGCCCCGTCGGCGTGGCCGCGGTGTTCTACCTGACCGAGGAGGCCTCACGGGCCGGTGCGGATCCGATACTCCTCGGCGCCGGGACACTGGTCGTGGTGGCCAGTACGGTCGCACACGGCATCACCGCCGCCCCCGGCCGTGCGCTGTTCCGGGCCGCCGCCGAGCGCGAGCAGACGACGACCTCGTCGTCGTCCCCGTCGTCGTC
>NZ_BCSL01000053.1:0-15140 GCF_001570845.1 Dietzia papillomatosis NBRC 105045
CCTACCAGCGCAAACCACAACCCGGAACGCTAGAACAGCGTCAACTTGTGGAAGTCAGGCCTGGCCGACATCCAGGTTCCGCGCCTCGGACGGGGTCGTCCGCGCACCCGCCCGGACGCGGTGATCGCGGACAAGGCGTACTCGTCCGGCACGATCCGTCGACAGCTTCGCAGCCGCAGTATCGCCGCTGTAATCCCCGAGAAGAGTGACACCATTGCCGCCCGCGCTCGGCGGGGAAGCCGCGGCGGCCGGCCGCCGAAATTCGACGTTGACCTTTACAAAGGGCGAAACGTCGTTGAGCGTTCGTTCGCTCTGTCCAAGCAGTGGCGCGCCCTGGCCACTCGCTATGACAAACTCGCGATTACCTACCGCGCCGCCGTCACACTCTGCGCAATCCTGACCTGGCTACGCCATTTGGGAGAGACGCCCTAGCTTCTCGCCAGTGCGCGGACCCACCGTGAGGTCTGTGACGGATGTGCGAGATGGACAACGTGTAGCCCGGGAAACCGGCCCTCCAACGTCGGTATCACTGGCTTGAGCTTCTTCCGCGTGCGCCAGCCCCATCGAAGAATGTGGTCTTCGTCGATGAGGAATTTCCATAGCGGCGGTTCGTAATTCCCGTTCCAAAGGTGCTCGCGCTGCAAGCGTCGGCAGACCGTCCGACGGATGAGGCGGGTCATCTGGATCCTGGTCGGGTAGTCCAGCCACAGGATGGTGTCAGCTCGGGACGCGATAAGGGGCCGCGCTTCGCGGTACTGCAATTCAACGACCCAGCAAGGTGTCGAGATCAGGTCCTCTACGTCCTCGAGAAATGTCTCTCGCCGGGTCCAGTTTGGGCCGTGGTAGAGACTGTCCAACTCGACGCGCTCGCAACGCAGGACTTCTGCCAGCTCATCGCACAAGGTCGTCTTTCCCGAGCCAGAGACTCCAGCTACCGCGATGCGCTTAGGTCCCCAGGTGATCCTGTCATCAGCATTGAGCACTGTGCCATTATCCGCACTTCGCATAGAAGCAGGATGCGGGCTCCCCTACATCCACTTACTCGCCCCATCCAGTGGGCCCGCTTAGCAATAGGAGACACGCCCTAGAGGCCAAGCAGTCAAGACGTTGCCGGGGGTTGACCAAGCTCGTATGAAGTCATGCTCGCCCCGGCCGACATGAATCGGACAGCGCCGTTGCCACCGGCCGGCGGACGAATCAGCTACAAGACAGGCCTCTCGGCCATCAGTCACATACAGAGTCACACGCGCCGACTACGAGTGACCTTGCCATCATCAACGTTACCTATTCGTGCGCTAACCGCACTGCCGCCGGCTGTCAGTAGCGAGGATTCTGCCAACCTTGTGACAATCGGCGACTGACATACCGGTGACAACAGGCTGGTGGGCCGGCAGCGTACTGACAGGCTGGCTGGTAACCGACAACCGTGTCGGTTGCCAAACAGTTTGTCAGTTTGCCAAACCGGTGTCAGCAGCGTGCCACGAGTTTGTCAGTGGTGGCTGCAAGTCTGGCAAGCAATACGGCGCGGATGTAGCGTCCCCGATCGAGCTAGCGACCTGTTGAGTTCGACGCAAGAGTCGGATCTGTCTTCCCCTGACCGCGCGATGCCCTCAATCTTCTTGACGAGCCGCCAATCCATTCCCTTTTCAGGATCGGTAGACGGATACGCGCCGCGCCTACGGAGAAAGGGCACGGCGGCCCTGGCTATTTCTTGACGCCGCTGAGGTTCTTCTTGATGAGAATCTGGGCTACAAGGTGTCCAGACCCGCCGTTGAGTCCGGCGCCGGGGTGCGTGGAGGCACCGACGTGCCAGACTCGGGGCACGTGCGTCTGGTGCGAGGCGTGCGGCAGTGGTCGCCATAGGAGGTTCTGGTCCAGCTCCGACGAACCGCTGTACGGGTCGCCCTTGACGGCATTGGGGTTAGCTGCGGCCAGCTCCGGTGGAGTGATGGTGTCGATTTTGAGGATGGTAGAGGTCAAGCCTGGCGCGTGCTCCTCGAGCCTGTTCAGGACGCGGTCAACATAGGCTGCGGTCGTTTCTTGTGACCAGGTGCCGTCGACATCGATGGTTCCTCCGGCGTCGCCACGCGGTTGCCAGGGTGCTTCCTGCAGTTGAAGCCAGAGGGCACCTTTGCCTTCGGGCACACGGTCCGGATCCAGGATCTGCTGGCGGCCGACAACGATTGTCGGTTCGGTGGGAAGGAGGCCGGCGTCAGCTTGCGCGCATGCGATTCCGGTGCTCGCCGAGCCATCGCTGACGTGAACGAGTGGAACGTCGGAAAGTCGTTCGTCCGCGAACTTCAGGGGCCGGTCCAGGGCGACATGAATTTGGATGGCCGCCCGACCGTACCGGTACTGCTGTGCTTCTCGCTGGATTCTCGGTGGGACGTCACTGAGCAGCGTCCCGTACAGTGCTTGCGGTGTGACGCTGGCGAGTACAGCGTGACGTGCGCTCACTAGCCCTTTGTCGGTAACGACTCCGGTAGCCTGCTGGTCGGCCACGGTGATGGATTCAGCAGTTCTGCCGGTCATCACCGTTACTCCGAGCTCGGCGAACAGGCTCTCGAAGGCGGCCACGAAGTTTCCTGCGCCGCCAGCCACGATGGGCAGACCAAATCCGTGCATCGTGGCGGCGAGGACCGGGATCATCATCCCGCCGGAAGCGTTGTCGGGCGACATCCCGGCGTGCAGTAGCCATGGCGCCCAGATTTGGTCCGCTTCGGTACCGTTGAACCGTGCCCTTGTGAATGACCGCCCGCTGGTCAGTGCGTCGCGGGCGAGCATTTCAACACCGTCGAGTTTCTGCTTGCGCAGTGCATCGAAACCCAGCTTCGCAAGGGTCTTCTTCGATCGCAGGTCTGACCCGAGGGCCCCGAACACTGTGCCTGAGCGTGCCCCCATCTCATCCAGCATCGCCACGTACGCATCTTGGTCGTGGGCTTCGGCGAACCCTTCGGCCGTGCGCTGGGGGTCTCGATAAGCGACCGAGGTAAGGTCGCGGGCGACGCTCCCAGTGAGGGCAGCGTCGGTGTTTCGATACTCGAGTCCGTGCGCATGGAGTTTGTCGCCGATTGCGGCGTAGGCGCCGCCGGAGACGAAAAGCGGATGCCAAGAAGAATAGATGTCATGTTCATATCCGGGCAGCGTTCGTTCGCCTGAGGCAATGAATCCACCTAGATTCTCATTGCGTTCAATGATCGCTACACGCCAGCCAGCCAAACCGAGCTCGGCGGCCGCGACGAGGCCATTTACGCCAGATCCGATCACAACTGCGTCAAAAGGTTCCATGATCTGTGCTCTCGCTTCCACTCGTTCCGCTGGCTCCAGGCTGCGTGTTGCAACCTCGGGCTGACTCTCCTTGGCGACGTCGGAGCGCCTGTTGAATCAGGCGGGCTGAGCACTCGACATGTGATGGGTACCGTTCAACCGCTCGTGCCCGACGCGTGTTCGATTGCTGATCGTCAAGTGCAGGAGTTCTGTGTTCAATGATCGGGCACCGGCGGCGTTCCCGCGGTCGATTTCGTGCATCGGGTCGGTCTTCGGCGGAAAGTGGCCGGAGCGCCGCGGAATTTGGCTGTGACGCGCATCTCCAGGGATCCTAACGTGAGATGCAGCGCACTGGCCTGCGGGTTTAAGAGGAGCCGAGTTCGGTCAGAAGAAGCTATTCCTGATTATGCAGACGGTGAAACACCGCATAGGAGGAATTGGCCATGGCAAAAGTGCCTACCGCACGCAGTGATCATCGCTCTCTGGCACCGAGGAACGGCAGTCGCTCGCGGCGTCGCGGTCGCGGACCACTTGGTGGACCGTCCGCTGTGTGCCTGGGTGCTCAGTAAGCGGCGCCGAGCTCAATTAGGAGTACGCCGCCGACAATGAGGATGACGCCGAGCCCCATCAACCAGGTAAGGGGCTCCCTGAACAGGAAACGGCTGATGATCGCCGTCAACGCCACCCCAGAGGCGGCCCAAATTCCGTAGGCGACACCGAGAGCCATGCCGGCGGCCAACGCCAACGACAGCATCGTGAACGCCAGTAAGTACCCGACGGCCACGCCCGCGTACCAGAGCTTTTTGTCCACAGCGATGCGCAGTGAGATAGTGCCGAACACCTCAAATGCGATGGCGGCGATGAGAAAGAGCCAGGTCATCGGGCCACCTCGCCCTTCTTGTTCTTGTGTCCCATCTGGGCGCCGAGTTCCACACACAGCACTCCACCGATTACGACGACGGTGCCGATACTCATCAGCGTGGTCAGCGGCTCATTGAAAAACACCATCGACAACAATGCCGTCAACGCGACCCCGGATGCGCCCCAAATACCGTAGGCGACACCAAGGGCCATTCCTGTGCGCAGTACCAGAGCCAGGAACACGAACGCCCCCACATAGCCGATCACGACGACCGCATAGAGAGCAGGCGCATTAAGCGCGGCCTTCAGTGACAGCGATCCCGCGACCTCCAATAGGATCGCGCCGACCAGCAACAGCCACCCCTTCGCTTGTCGGCTCACTTTGCCCCACCTTCGTCCAGCAATCTCATCGCAGCCGAATACACTGCGTCTTCCTCATCCCCGCGAACCGCCTGAATGCCAAGTCCTTTGTTGAACCACGCCCCGTCAGCCAGGAGCCTGGCGGCCCGCAGCGCACCACGCTGCCGGGGTGTCCCTGTGATCTCGGTCCCGAACCACGGGTCCATGCGTTGCGTCCACTGGGCTGCCAGCATTTCCCTCAGTCGGACGTCGACCAGCAGCGCAAGGTCGCTCTGGTCGAACTCTCCCGTCACCGCGTGCTCCACGTAGGCTCGCAATCTTTCGGCTGGGCTGCTGTCCTCTCCTGCCTGCTTGCGCAGCACTGTCAACCACCGATCTGCGATCCGGTCCACCACCGCCAGCACCAATGCCTCCTTAGTTTCAAAGTGGTGCACTACCCCTGGCTTCGTCAGGCCAGCCTCGCGCGCAACAGCATCGATCGCGAACGGCTCACCACGGCGCAGCACTTCGATCGCATCATCAAGAATCTCCGGTTTCGTGGCCATGCCACCACCCTACCGACCATATGGTAGGTCAGAGAGCTTCGACCGTCGTGGGCTCCAGATAGCCGGGTCGGAGTCGCTGTTGAGGATCGTCCAACGCGACAGCGATCCTCTGCTCGTGGACAGAAACGCGATCCGACAATGAGCCGACTCAGGTGCCGTTGTGAGTCTCCCCGGCGCGGAGGTTCTCGTGTGGGGTGGCGCCGAACTGGCGGCGGTAGTCCGCAGAGAATCTCCCGTAGTTGTAGAACCCCCAGCGAGCGGCGACGGCCGTAGCGGTTGTGTCATGTGGGGAGGACTGGATGAGTTCGTGGCGGGCTCGCTCCAGGCGGACCCGGTGTCGGTATCGCATTGGCGTTGTGCCGACATGGCGGGTGAACCCGTCTTGGAGTGCACGGACGCTCAACGCCACTTCGCGGGCGAGATCGGAGACGGATGCGTACTCGAGCGGATTCTCCTCCAGTGCCTCGACGGCCGCGCGGATCGGTCGGGGGCCGGTGAAGCCAGATGGCGCAGCGAGCGCTTCTGTGTAGTTGCTCGGGATGGAATGGATCAGACTGCTGACGGCCATTCGACTGAGGTGGTGTGCAGTTCGCGCGCGCTCCAGGACGCTGGCCTGTCCAAGTTCCATGCGGAGCAGGGTCATTATCGATTCCAACGCGCGAAAGGTGCCGACTGGGGGGTGGGGGTCGAACCGAATCGGTTTGAGCACTGTCCGCCCGAGGGTTTGTGCGATCTCGTCATGGACCAGCTGTGGGGCAAACCGCAGGGACGTCGCACTAGTGTCACTGAAGTAGTCGACGGCCGCGTCTTCCCCCGCAGAGACGACCACGCACTGGTGGCCCTCGGTGGCGATCTCCCGGCCGCCGAGTCGCGAGACAACCTGGCCGGTCGTGGAGATTAAGACGCTGTAGAAGGGGTTCTCTGGCAGGAGCATGGACGCGGTCGAGATGGAGAAGTTAGCGAACCACAGTCCAGGAAGCTGATGCTCTTGGAACCGGACATCAACGACCCTGTTCAGCGGCGGTGAGTCGACCCGCGCGTCTGGGTAGACCTGGCTGAGCCGGGTGGACAACTCCGCAGGATCGCTTGTGGTGACTGTCACTTCGGTCGGTGTGGGGGTGTTGTCGGCCGTCGAGGTCAGATGGGCATTCATGGTGCGCGTCACCCTTGATTGGAGTGATGAGTATCACGCATCAGTGTAGTCGCGGGTGTCGCCGCCATCAGGTGACTGGCCTCCCTTTGTTAAACGGGCAGGCCGCGGGACTGCCCGGGGTGTCACCGCGGCAGCCGTTTCCGGCGGGGGAGGGTAGTGCCTCGGACTAGTTGTTCCGCCGAGCGCTGGCCAGATACCGCGTTGACCCCTGCACCTGGCCACGTCGATGCGCCGGCGAGGTAGAGCCCGTCTATTGGCGTGCGGTAGCGCGACAGTGACATCGAGGGCCGCATGCCGATGAACTGGTCGAGGTGATGGCTGCCCGAGACCGAGTCCCCGCCGTGGAGGTTGGCGTTGCCGGATTGCAGGTCGCTAGGGCTCTCCGCCGCATGTCCGATGACTGACTCAGTGACTCCGGGAGCGTAACGTTCGAGTTTCTCCAGGATTCGCTGGACGAACGGCTCGGTCGCTTCGTCCCACGACCGGCCGGTGAGGTCGCCACCGGCGCCGTGCGGATTCGCGTCACCGGTGATCTCAGCGGGGACCATCCGGACTTGAATCCACACCGCGTGAAGCCGATCGTCCTCGCTGGTGTTGCGGCTCGGGTCGACGGTACTTGTTTGTCCGACCACTAACAGCGGTTCGTCAGGAAGAACCCCGGCGAGGGCCTGTTGGTAGGTGCGGGCCATGTCGTCGACGTAGGGCCCAAGATGCACGTAGGCCGAGTCCGCGAGACGACTGTCTTGCCATGGAATCGGACCCGAGAGTGCAAGGTGAAGCATGAAGGTCCCGGGCCCAAAGCGGAAGTTGTCGGCGGCGAGAGCCATCGAGGAAGGCACCGGCTGGTTGCGGAGCAGGCGGTGGACCACGGCCGGCAGCGTGGCAGTGGACAGGATGCCGTGACGGGCGGTGATGTGTTCCCCGTCTGCGAGTCGAACACCCTGGACACGCCCGCTTGCCACTTGGATCGACTCCACGGCCTTGCCGGTGTGGATAGGCACACCGCGGGTGGAGAGCATTGCGGCCAGCGCACGGGGAAGGTTGGAAGCCCCTCCTTTGACTACATTCATTCCGTGTTCGGCATCGGCGTACATCTCCAGCAGTGGGAAGATCGCCCCGGCCGCGACATCGGGAGCGAAATCGACGTGCATGCCCCATGCTGCGGCCATTGATCGGGCCTCTGGAGATGCGAAGTATCTCTCGCCCAGCGAGCGGGTAGTGGAGGTCATGACCTGCAGGAGTTCGGACACGCTGGTGTGCTGCCGTTTGAAGAGCACCGAACGGATCACTGACGCGGTGCTGCGCGACGGGAAGACGTTGCTGGATAGCGGGCCGTAACTGCTGGCAACGTCGGCGAATACCTCGCTCAGGCGACGCCAGCCCTTGGCATCCCCTGGATCGTGCTCCTCCCACATGCGCTGGTTCTCGTCGGCGTCGTCGGAGATCCGGATACTGGGTGCGTTGGGAAACGCCGAGGCATACGCGTGGCGACAGTGTGAGAACTCGAGACCGGCCGAGGACAGCTCATCACCGTAAGTGGCATAAAACGGTGAACCGAGGAAGAGGTTCATGTTCATGGCGTAGCGGTCGTGCACGAGACCGGGGCGCACTAGTTCACTGCTGCGGACCGCGCCGCCGATCTCGTCAGCCGCCTCCACCACAACGACCTTCAAACCCGCATCGGCGAGCGTGATGGCAGCGACAAGGCCCTGGTGGCCTGCACCGATGACGACGACGTCGGTTGTGGGCATCAAGATGTCTCTGTTCTGCGCTGGTGACCGCAGGGCGGTCGACGGTGGTGAATGTACTGGGTGCTCTGGCGTGGCTGCGCTGGGGCAGCCACGCCAGAGGCTGGTATCAACGCCAGTCGGCGAGATTGTCGGCGAGGTAGTCGGAGAAGGTTCGCGCCGGTCGTCCGGTGAAGCGTCGCACCGTATCAATGCGAGGGTTCAACAGGCCGGTGTCGTACATGAAATGCAGTCCGACCAATGAGTCGGCGACCCATCCGGGAACGCCGTCAGCAACGAAATTGGCGCGCGCTTCATCAACTGAGACCTTGCGATACTCAATGCTTGTGTCGAGCGCCTCGGCCACCTGGGCGGCGCACCCCGAGTAGGTGACTTCCTCGGGACCGGTGATGAGGATGGTCTCGTTCTGGTGGTTGTTCTCGAGCAGGACCTGGGCGGCAACTGCGCCGACGTCGCGAACATCAATCATGGTGATTCCGGCGTCAGGCCGCACGGCGGCCTCCATGATCCCGTTCGCTCGGATGCGACCGGCGAACTGCACGGCCATGCTCTGCATGAACGAATGTGGGTGCAGGATGGTGTAGTCCAGCCCGCTGGCGGCGATGTAGCGGTCGTTGACGACGTGCCAGCGGCTGAATCCGCAGGGCGAGTCGTCTGCGGCCGTGTAGACCGACAGCTTCACAATGCTGTCGACACCGGACTCTACGGCTGCGTCGACGAGTTTGTTCTGAACTTCGACCTGATCTTCGGCCGGCGGGGTCAACATGAACAAGCTGGTGACTCCCTGCATGAAGTCACGGACGTCCTCGTCGTTACGAACGTCGCCAATTACGACCTGCACGTTGTCGCCGCTCAGTTTCTGTGCCGATTCGGGACTGTGCGCGAGGGCCTTCACCGGGACATTAGCCGCGGTCAATACCTCCATCAATGGTGCGCCGACCTGACCTGTGGAACCGATAACCCCGATCATGGGATTCCTTTCGTTGCCGTGGCGGCTTGCCACGGATTGGTCCGCAGAATGCGAACCGCGTGTAGTGGATGAGTGTGCTTAGTTCGGTTAGAGGGCCGGCCGCTTTTTCCGGCCCGTGGTCACGTGACCGGTGCCGTTATCGCGTGCGCCGCCGACGGCCGCAGTGTATGAGAAAGCGCGTCGGCTGCTTCGGCGCCCGCACAGGTGGAGTCTTGGGTGTGAGTGGCCCAGGCGACGTAGCCGTCGGGGCGGACGAGCGCCGCGGTGACTGCCGTCCAGCCGGCTGTATCGATTGCGTCTGCATCAGCGGCTACCGTGTGCACATCCTCGAGACCTTCGAGTGTGAGGTCGTCGCGATGAAGCAGCACAAAGCGGGGACGATCGAGCTGATCGAAGAGGCTCTGTCCGGCAGGACTGGTGAGCTGCACGTCGGGAGCGCGGGTGCCAACGATGGGAAGAGAACCCTCGGGCGCCAGGTAGCGCACTGCCAGCCCCGACAAGCGTAGGGCGAGTTCGTAGTTCATCTCTGTCACCGAGCCAATGAGGTCGTTAGTCAGTGTGCGTAGACCTTGATCGCCCGGGGCGAAGGCTTTGATTACTGCGGTCTGAGCCTGACTGGTGGTCATCAGTGCTTGCCCGACAGGGTGGCGATCTGCGTGATAGCCCTCGAGGAGGTCTTCGTCGGCCGTTCCGTTGATGACGTGACCGAGCCGCCAGCCAAGGTTCAGCGCGTCCTGCAGGCCGATGTTGAGTCCGACTCCGCCAGCGGGGTAGTGAATGTGCGCTGAGTCGCCGGCCACGAAAACCCGCCCGTTTCGGTACTGCGACGCGAGCCGCGACGCGTCCCCGAACCGGGTCAACCAGACGGGGTCACGCATGCCGAAATCGTCTCCGGCCGTCCGGATCACCGTCTCTCGGAACTCGTCGAATTCGAGCGGGCCCTGTGGATCTTGGCGGGCAAGGTCGATGCCTGACACTCGATAGAAGCCACCGGGAACCGGTGCGACGAAGATGGCGCCGTGTTCACCGTGGCGAACGAAGCCGCGCTCGGGCGGAGAGTCGAGGTAGACCTCGCCGAGGAAGGACCAAAAGGTGACCTCTGAGCCGGGAAAGTCGATGCCGGCCGATTCGCGGACCACACTTCGGCCGCCATCACAGCCGACCAGGTACTCGACCTGTTCGGTGTAGTGCCCGTCGGGGCCATCGACCTCCAGCGTCACCTCATCGGCGGACTGACTGGCTGAGATGACTCGGTGCTCACGACGCAGTTCCGCGCCGGCCGAAAGGGCTGCGGATTCGAGCGTGTTCTCGGTGCCGACCTGCGGGTAGGCCAGCACGAATGCGTATGGGCTCGGCAGTTTGGAGTAGTCGATGCTGTTCGGCAGCATGGCGTAGTGGTGCCGGGGCAGCCTGATGCCGCCAGCGAGCATGTCGTCGGCCAATCCGCGCATGGTGAGGATCTCGATCGTCCGGGCGTGGATGCCGAGGGCCTTGGAATAGGGAGAGCGTTCAGCTGCTGCTTCCAGCACGACTGTGCGCACTCCCTGCATCTGCAGTTCCCGGGCGAGCATGAGCCCGACGGGGCCGGCTCCGGCGATGGCTACTGTGGTCACGGCGTTCTTCCTTTTCGCAGGACGCCTCACCCGACTGCGCCTCGTAGCGCGCAGTCGAGTAGAGGTGTGGCGGTGGGTCGCTTCAGGTAGTGGGAGAGACGGGGTCGCGGAGTTCTCGTTTGAGGAGTTTCCCGCTCTGGTTCCTGGGTAGGGCATTGACGAAGTGGATCGACTTGGGCACCTTGAACGGCGCCAGCAGGGTCTTCGCGTGCCCGGTGAGTTCGGTGTCGCTGACCTGCTGGTCGTCCCGGACCACGACGAAGGCGGTGACCGCTTCGATCCAGCGGTCATCGGGTATTCCAACGACCGCAACCTCGGCGACCGCGGGGTGCTCGTAGAGGGCCTCCTCGACCTCGCGGGGTGCAATCATCACGCCGCCGGAGTTGATGACGTCCGAGAGGCGATCGACGACAGTGATGTACCCGTCGGCATCTTTGGTGACCAGGTCGCCGGAGTGGAACCATCCGTCGCGGAAAGCTCGCTCGGTGGCTTCAGGGTTGTTCCAGTAGCCCAAGCACAACTGCGGCGACTGGTAGAGCACCTCCCCGGGCTCCCCGGGTTGGACGTCGTTCCCGGAGTCGTCGACGACCCGAGTGGTGACGAACAGGACCGATCGTCCGCACGATGCTGGCCGGGCGTCGTGTTCCTCAGGACGCAGCACGGAGGCCAGCGGGCCGATCTCGCTTTGGCCGAAGCAGTTGTAGAAGCCAGCGTTCGGCAGTGCCCGCCGCAGTTTCGCTAGCACTGGTGTGGGCATGATCGATGCGCCGTACTGCGCCTTTCGCAGTGCGCCGAGATCCCGGCGCGAAAGATCAGGGTGCTGGGAGAGCGGCACCCACACGGTCGGCGCCAGGAACAGGGAGGTGATCTGATCCTCTTCGATGCGACGGAGGATCAGCTCGATATCCGGCTTCCGGAGGAGTCGGATTGTCGTTCCGAGCATCAGGTACGGGACCGTGAAGATATGCATCCCGGCCGAGTGATACAACGGCATGCACACCAGCGGGCGATCCTGCTCGGTGAAGTCCAGCGCAGTGATCGTGGAGATGTACTCGCTGATCAGCGCCTGGTGGGACATCATCGCCCCTTTTGGACGTGAGGTCGTTCCCGAGGTGTACAGCAGCTGGACCAGATCACCGGGGGAGGCGGGGCTCTGCCACTGCGGTGCTGAGCCGCGCTGAAGTTCCTCGGTGTCCAGTATCCCGTTTTCGCGATCTGAGAATTCCAACACCTGTAGGGCGCGATCGGCGATGACAGAGCGTACGAGCGGTGTGAGATCCGGATCGGCGACAATGGCTGCCGCACCGGAATCGGTGATCAAGTACTCGAGTTCCCTGCCGGTCAGTGCGTTGTTGATAGGGACATGCACCACTCCCGCCCGCGAGCACGCCAGATACAGCATGACGTAGAACGCGGAGTTGCCGCCGAACGCCGCGACTCGGTCGCCCCGGTTCAGACCGAGCCGATGCAGGCGTGAGGTGACAACATCAACGGCGCGGTCAAACTCCTGGTAGGTCCACACCTGACCCTCGAACTCGATCGCCTCGCCGTCCGGGCTTCGCGATGCAGTCCGGCGCAGCAACCCGTCGACCGTGTGCGAGCGTGGATCTGAATACATCTGGTTTCTCCTGCAAATTCGGCGAATCCGGCAGGGTACGGGTGGGCCGGAGCCGAGTCGCTCGCTCAGGGAACGACCAGCGTCAGCTCACCCGCACCCTGCAGGTCGGTCGAGTGGGGTGGAGCACAGCGGGCTGGTGGTAAGCCCGCAGGCTGGGAGTCAGTACGTACCGCGGTCCCGCGTCTCGAACAGTCGGCGGGGATTCGCGACCGTAATCTGGTGGATCTGGTCATCGGTCACCCCGGCCTCCTGCAGCTGGGGAATGATGCGGCGCAGCACGGTTGTGTACGTCGGGTGCTGCCGCTCCGGCATGGGGCCCAGATCATGGAACGTGGAGTCATCCTGCGAAATGAGGATCTGTTCGAGATAGCCACGATCGATCAGTCCAGTAATGCGCTCGACGCGCGTCTTCTGGATCGCATTGCGGTAGTCCTCGGGCCATTGGTAATCGAGCGCGGAAGTGTCGAACGACAGGAACGAGCCCTTCTTCGCGACGGCCTCGAACTCCTCGAGTTCAACCGACGGATCCGTCCAGTCGACGTGACCGAATTTCACACGACTGACATCGACGTCGAGCTGTTCGAGGTAGTCCTGCTGGTCCTGGGCCACGCGGATTCCCAGCCCGATACCAGTGTGGGTCACGATGGGCACGCCAGTGCGACGGTGGGCTTCTGCAGCATGGCGCATCACCAACTTCACACCGTCCATCAAGCCATGGTGATCACTGGTGATCTTGATGGTGCCTGCCCGCACACCAGTGTCGAGAATCCCTTCCTCGATGTCTTTCACGAACAAGTCAGCCAGGGACGGCCATGTCGTTGCTGCTGTCTCGGGCAGCATGTCCATGAGCATGAATGGATGCGGGGCATCGGTCCACGTGTACCACCCGGTAGGCACGATGATATTGACGCTGGTCCTCTGCGCGATCTCCTTGAGCAATCGAACATCACGCCCGGCGCCGGGGATCACGCGGTCACTGATCGTGTCGATGCCAGCAGATTTGGCGTGCTCGAGCTGCTTCGCGGCTTCGGAGATGCGCTCCTCCCGTGCAATGGAAGCGAAGCCCATCTGCGGCCAATTGGCCTCGACCTCAGCCGTTCGAGGCCCAATCACACACTCAGTGACGAGCGTGAAACCTAGGTCACTGGAGTCGATCTCGTCACCGCGAGCAGTAGGGATCTTGGTCATGAAATACTCCTTGTCGTTCCCAGCGAACACCGCGGGATCTAGACGATTGGCCCGGCGACAAACGACGATCACGATCTGAATCGGACCTGCTCAGTAGCCGTACAAAGACCATAGGAGCCGGAGTGATAGGCATCACAGCCGATAAGCGCACGCAAACGGCCAGTTTCCGTAGCGCCGATCGGCGCCCGACCATTCGGGTTAGCCCTGCCGTGTTCTGCCGCATCCAGCCGAATGGTGTCTCGGCGCAGCGGAAGCCTTCGCGCACGACATGACCCAGCTCGCGGAAGATACGTGTGACGCGGTGTCCGGCCATGCCGGCGGCCGCGTGTGGATCGTCAAGCGTATCGATGATGATCGGCGAGCAGTTCAGGCCGCCGTGGGACCGGCGGCAATTGCCGGCCGCTCACGGTTGGTAACGGGCGAGGTGGTCGTGGCGGGCGAGCCAGCGCTCTAGCGGGATGGACACCAGCGGCGGGATCGCCGCGAGGACGGCCTGGAGAGCGATCCAACACTTCCAGCGCAGAACGACCGCGGCGACGATCGTCACGGCGAGGAAGGCGACGCCATGAAGCGTCCCGAAGATCTTCACGCCGACCTCGGTCGTCCTAGTGACATATTTGAGGAAACATGCCGACGAGCAACCCGGTCCAGGTGGCGGCTTCGACAAGGGCGACCGTCGCAAAGACGCGGCCACTCTGCGTCACCCCTCATTGTCACCGGCTGTCAGTGGCTAGGATTCTGCCAATCTCGTGACAATTGACGCCTGACAGGCAGGTGACAAAGTACTGGTGGACTGGAAGCCCACTGACAAGCTGCTTGAGAACCGACATGCCGCGCTGTCGGTTCTCAAACAATCTGTCAGTTTCTCACTGGGGTGCCGATTGATTCGCGGGAATTTGTCAACAGGCTGGCTGCCTCGAATCCAGCTGACAGCTGCTCCGTTGCAGTTCGAGACGCAAGGCGGGCCCTTCCACCGCGCGATGGAAGGGCCTGCCCGCTGCAACGCTCCACGCTGAGGGCTATGCGAACTGCGAGCCCTTTGCGATTTGGTCAACGAGCGTCATTGTCTCGACTATTGCTCGCGTAGCTTTCCCAACGAGGTCGACGATGTGGGTTGGGCTATTGTGTTCGTCGCACGAATCGTTGGGGTCATCCGTAATCCCCGAAGCGTCTCCCCGCCAGCGATGTCGGGACGATCCAGAACTCCCGCAATGGGTGAAAGCCGAACGTTCGCTTACACGTCGCGGCGGCGTTCTTCTTCTTCGAGTGGGCCATGGTGATCGTGGCGTTCAGATCGATGCACACAGTTCCTTGCCCAGGTCCGGGCCGGCTCCTGCCGCCCACGGCACCTGTTGTGCTGCGGCCCGGGCTGTACGCACGCGCGCAGATGCTCGGCGTCGACTCGGTCCAGCACCCGCCATGCGGTGGGCATCGAGGCCACCGGCCCGAACACGCCTTCACGGTCACCCAGGACCTGGATCCCGATGATCGGATCCGCGCCGTCGGCGACCGCCATGGCCAGATCGGTCAGCACCTGTCCCGACGAGTGGGCCCACGCACCGCTATAGGAGTCTTCCAGAGCATCATCGATCGCCTCGACCAGGCCGGTGTGCTCGGCCAACTCCCGCAGCATCGCCAACCCGACGTGCGAGACCACGCCACACTCATCAGCACTGACCGGCAACCGCCGGACCGACCCGTTCGACCGCTGGGCCGATATGGCGTTGTCGTGGCGAGGTGTCGTCTCATGTTGGGTCCGTCGAGTGCGATGATCTCGGCGCCGGCGACGATGCGGTTGAGTATTGATTCGGCGATGA
>NZ_BCSL01000054.1:0-14899 GCF_001570845.1 Dietzia papillomatosis NBRC 105045
GGGGATGACACCGGCGAGCTCCCGCCGCTCGAGCCGGTGGAGTGATCTCGGCTCAGCTCACCGCGTACCAGCCCGGTCCCCGGCGCCACACGGTGCCGGGGCCCGTGCGTTCGTTCGGCCGGGACAGGATCGGCACCGCAGGCCTACTAGCCTGTGTGCCATGACCGCCGCTCACGATCCCCTCGCCCCGCCCGCCGTGGACCGCTTCGGCACGCCGGGCACGCCGACCGCGACCCGCGTGATGCTGCTCGGCTCGGGGGAGTTGGGCAAGGAGGTGACGATCGCGCTGCAGCGGCTGGGTGTGGAGGTCGTCGCGGTCGACCGCTACGACGGCGCACCCGCCCATCAGGTCGCTCACCGGGCCCACACCATCGACATGACCGACGCCGACGAGGTGCGCCGTGTCGTGGAACTCGAGCGGCCCGAGGTGATTCTGCCGGAGATCGAGGCCATCGCCACCGCCGCGCTCGCGCAGATCGAGCAGGACGGGCTGGCCCGGGTCGTGCCCACCGCGCGCGCGGTGCGGCTGACCATGGACCGGGAGGGCATCCGCCGCCTCGCGGCCGAGGAGCTGGGCCTGCCCACGAGCCGCTACGCGTTCGCCTCCTCCCTCGAAGAGCTTCAGGACGCGTGCGAGGCCATCGGGTTCCCGTGCCTGGTCAAGCCCACCATGTCGTCGTCGGGTAAAGGCCAGTCCACCCTGCACGGTCCCGAGGACATCGAGGGTGCGTGGCAGTACGCGCAGTCGGGTGCCCGCGTCGCGGGGGCGCGCGTGATCGTGGAGTCGTTCGTGGACTTCGAGTACGAGATCACCCTGCTCACCGTCCGCAGTGTGGACCCGGAGACGGGCCGGATCCGCACCGACTTCTGCGAGCCGATCGGCCACCGCCAGGAGCGCGGCGACTACGTGGAGTCGTGGCAGCCGCAGGCCATGACCCAGGACGCGTACGATTCCGCACGTTCGGTGGCCGCGCGGATCACCGGCGCGCTCGGCGGCGTCGGGGTGTTCGGCGTGGAGTTGTTCGTCAACGGCGTCGACGTCTACTTCTCCGAGGTCAGCCCCCGCCCCCATGACACCGGCCTGGTGACGCTGCGCAGTCAGGTCCTCAGCGAGTTCGAGATGCACGCGCGCGCCGTGCTCGGCCTGCCGGTGGTCACGACGATGGCCAGCCCGGGCGCGTCGGCGGTCATCTACGGCGGCCCGGGGATCGGCGAGGGCCGTGTGGACGCGGTCGGTTTCGAGGGCGTGGCGCGGGCGCTGGCCGTGCCGGAGGTCGACGTGCGGTTGTTCGGCAAGCCGTCGGCCAGTGAGTTCCGCCGGATGGGTGTGGCGGTGGCGACCGCGGAGGACGTGGACGGCGCCCGCCAGCGGGCGCGCGAGGCCGCGTCGCGCGTGACGGTGGTGAGGTAGGTGCCGTCGGTCACCGCGAGTAGGTGGGAAGGCTCCGCTCGATGACGACGACGAGGTCCGCCGCCGACGACGCACGCGATCTGCCGCCCGAGCCGACGGCTCCGTGGATTCTCGTGCTGGCCGGGGGTGTGGTCCTGCTGTGGCTGGGAGTGCTGGCCTGGCAGGTGGCCGTCCTGCCCGAGCGGGTGCCGACGCACTTCGGCGCCGACGGGCGGGCCGACGGCTGGTCCAGTCGGACCGGGGCGCTCGCGTTCTCCGCGCTGATCCCGCTGCTCGTGGTGCTGCCGATGCCGCTGCTGTCCCGGCTGGCGTTGTGGGCCCCGGGCCAGATCAACGCGCCCAACAAGGAGTGGTGGACGGCCACCGGTCCGAGGCTGCGGCGGTTCGAGCGGTTGATGCGCGAGGACCTGTGGCTGATTACGACGGTCACGCTGCTCCTGCTGGTGGCCGGGCAGGTGGGCATCGTGCTCGCCGCAAGGTCGGGGGGGCGACGCGATGCCGACATGGATCCTCCCGGTCGCGCTGGTGGTCTTCCTCGTGGCGATCGGGGCGGTGATGGCCCGGATGTTCATCGGCGGCCGGTACGCCGCGCAGCCCGATCTCGAGTGAGTGACGCCCCCTGTGGATGGTCGTCGACCCCGTCCACAGGCACCTGGCGGCGAGGGCTTCGTGTCGGTGCCGACCCCTAGCGTGACCTGACGAGCGGCGCGGAGTGCCGGGCCGGAGGGGAGCGGGGTCGATGGCAGGGCAGGACGGGGGAACAGGCGCGGTGGCCGTGGGGGATGCGGCGGCCGCGGCGGTGGTGGCGGGCACGACGGCCGCGGCGGCGCAGGGGCCGCTGGGGACGGCCGTGCTGGCGTTCGATCAGGTGGCGGTGACGGCGGAGGCCACGCGAGTCCGCGAGGCCGGGCGGGAGTTGGCAGAGGGAGCGGTGTCGCTGAGCGCGGCGCTCGAGGAGGCGTCCGCGGTGGCGTCCGCAGCACAGGCGGGTGGCGTCGGACTACTCAGCCGCGGCGCGCTCGCCGAGTGTGCGGCGCTGCTCGCCCGCCGGTCCCGCGACCTCGCGGAGGAGACGGAGCGGTCGGCGGACGGGATGGCGCGGGCGGCGGGCCTGCTGACGGCGGCCGACGAGGAGGTGGCCGGTCGTGTCGCCGGCGCAGGGGGCTGACGGACTGGTCGCGGCGATCGACCTGGCGGCCGCGCGGGCGGCGGAGGTGGGCCGACGGATCGCGGATTCCGCCGAGGACCTGGACTCGGTCGCCCGCAGGCTCGGAGGGCGCGCGACAGACGGGGAGTGGTCGGGCCGGGCGGGGGAACGGGCCCGCGGCGAGGCCGCCGATGCCGCCGTCGAGGCGCTGATGCTCTCCGGGAACTGCCTCTTCGTGGCCGATGTGCTCAGGGTCGAGGGGAGTCGGCTCGCCCGCGCGGTGACCGGGTGGGCCGCCGCAGAGGCGGCCGAGCCCGGAACCGGGGACGCGGTCGCGGTGCAGGATGCCGACCGGGTCCTCGCCATGCGTCTGCGGGAGGCGGCGGACGGGCTCGCCGGCCGGGTTGATCCCGCGACGCGGCCGTGCCTGGACCTCTCGGGATCGACCGACGGCGACCCTCGCGAGGTCGCCCGGTTGTGGCACTCGCTCGGTCCCGCTGACCGAGCGAGGCTGGCGCGCGACCACCCCGGGCTCGGCTCGGCGGCCGGGTTGTCGTCGGCGACGCGCGACGCCCTCAACCGGACCCGGCTACGGCGGTTGCTCGACGCGACCGGGTCCGCGGCGGGGGCCGGCTCCGGTGCTGGTACCGGTGGGCGGCCATCAGACGAGGCGGCGCGGGACCTGGCGGCGCTGGCCGCGTATCTCGAGCAGGACCCCCGGCGGCATCTTCTCGACCTGCACCCCGACGGCCGGGCGGTGGTCGCCAGTGCCGACCCCGATTCCGCCGAGCGGGTGGTGACGCTGGTCCCGGGCACGGGGTCCTCGCTGGCCGACCTCGGGCGCACCGGCGAGCGGGCCGGCGCGGTGTGCGAGGCGGCGGGTGCGGCGGAACGGGCCGGCGCGGGGGACGAGGACGGGGCCGGGGCGTGCGTGGCGGTGTCGTGGCAGGGCTATGACGCGCCGGACGGCATCGTTTCCGCCGGCTCCTCCGCGGGCCCGGCGTGGGCGCACGCGGGCGACCTCCGGACCTACGCGGCCGGGCTGGACGCGGTCGAGCGCCTGGACGGCGACGACGCCCCGCACGCGGCCATCGGTTACAGCTACGGCTCGGTGGTCTTGGGCGCGGCCGCGGCGGACCCCGAGGGGCTCGCGGCCGACCTGATGATCCACGTCGGCAGCCCCGGGGCGGGTGTCGAGTCGCTCGACCGGCAGTGGGTGGACGAGGCCGGCGTCAGCCGTCCGGCGGTCGACGACGACGTGGTGGCGGTGGCCTCACGCTGGGATCCCGTCCCGTGGTGGTCGATCACGGGCGTGCTCGGCGAGCGGCCGGGGACCGACGAGTTCGGCGGCCGTCCCGTGGACGTCACCGAGCCGGGCGCGGGACCGGAGGCGGTGCGCACCGCACACTCGCGCTATCTCGACCCGGGGACGGTGTCGCTGACGGAGATCGGCCGGCTCGTCAGCGGGATCGAGTAGCCCGCGAGGAGCGGGCGATGTCGAGCATCTCCGCCCGTCCCGGCAGCTTGGTGCGCTCGCGGCCGGCCGACTCGCCGAGCTCACGCTCGTGGGCGTCGATCGCCAGCCAGGCGTCGCCGTCGACGACGTCCACGCCTCGGTCGGCGAGCAGGTCGCGCACGACGGACGGATCGGGGTCGGCGGGCTCGGGTAGCGTGCCGGACTCGAGTTCGGTGGTCAGATGACCGACCGTCTCCACGGCGCACGACCGGTTGGTGCCGATGACGCCGGAGGGCCCGCGCTTGACCCACCCCGCCGTGAACAACCCCGGCAGGTGATCCCCGCCCGGCGCGTCGAGCACTCGTCCGCCGTCGTTGGGGATGGTCGCCCGCGAGTGGTCGAACGGCACGCCCTCCAGGGCGGCGGAGCGGTAACCGACCGCTCGGTACACGGCCTCGACCGGCAGATCCTCGAAGCGGCCCGTGCCGCGCACCCGGCCGACGGCCGACCCCGCGGCCGACCCCGTGGCCGCGGCCGCGCCGGACGCCTCGGCCCCGGCCGGCGCGGGATCCGGCTCGGTGATCTCCAGTCGCAACCCGGTGACCCGGCCGTCGTCGCCCACGATCTCGACCGGGGACCGGTGGAAGCGGAACCGCACCACCTTCCCGCCGGCCGCGAGCGCGGCGGCCTCGGCCTCATCCGCCGTCTCGAGCCCGGCCTCGCGCTGCGCCCCGACCCATTTCTCGAGTTGCGCGCACACCTGCCCCACCCGGCGATCGCCGTCGCGGAGGGCGCGCGCCTCGTCGTCGTACTCCAGATCGTCGGGGTCCACCACCACGGTGACGCCCTCCACCTTGGCCATCTCCCGCAGCTCCAGGGGCGTGAACTTGGCGTGCGCCGGGCCACGGCGCCCGATCACCGACACCACGCGCGTCACGTTGGTGCCGAAGCCCTCCCGCACGTGGGCGGGGATGTCCGTCGGCTCGAGCTGCTCCGGACTGCGCACCAACATGCGCGCCACGTCCAGGGCGACGTTCCCCACGCCGACCACGGCCGCCCGCTCGGCGGTGAGCGCCCACTCCGGGTGCGAATCGGGGTGACCGTCGTACCAGGTGACGAACTCGGCGGCCCCGTACGATCCCTCCAGGTCCTCGCCCGGGACGCCCAGCCGACGGTCGGTCAGCGCGCCGGTGGAGAACACGACCGCGTGGTAGAAGCGCCGCACGTCCTCCACCGTCAGGTCGCGGCCGAACTCCACGTTGCCCAGGAACCGGATGCGCGGATCCGCGGCGATCCCCTCGAGCGTCCGCGCGATGCCCTTGATGCGGGGGTGATCCGGGGCCACGCCGTGACGCAGCAACCCGTACGGCACGGGCAGGCGGTCGAGCAGGTCCACCACGATCCCGCGCCCCGACGGATCGCTCGAGTCGCTCCAGTCCAGCAGGGCCTCGCACGCGTACACGCCCGCCGGGCCGGACCCGACGACGGCCACACGGTAGGGGTGATCTGTGAACGGCGTCATATCCGGATCGTCGCACAGAACGGCCACCCGGGTACCTCGACCCCGCCGATCGGGCGTCGGGGGAGCATAATCGACACCATGAGCGACTACGCCGGGGACCTACCGCCCCGCCAGGCCTGGGAACTGCTCGCCTCCGATCCCGACGCCGTGCTGGTGGACGTCCGCACGAGCGCCGAATGGCAGTGGGTCGGCGGCGCCGATCTGTCGGAGCTCGGCAAGCGCACGCTGGGCATCGAGTGGATGACCTCGGCCGGCCAGCCCAACGCCCGGTTCGTGGAACAGCTGGGCGAGGCCGGCGTCGAGCCCGACGCGCCCGTGCTGTTCCTGTGCCGCAGCGGGCACCGGTCGGCGGCCGCGGCCCGGGTCGCCACCGCCGCCGGCTACGGCGTCGCCTACAACGTGGCCGGCGGCTTCGAGGGCGACCCCGACGCCGAGGGGCACCGCGGCACGGTCAACGGTTGGAAGGTCGCGGGCCTGGCCTGGCGCCAGTCCTGACCCGCACCGCCACACACGCACGCACGGCCCGCCCACACACACCAGTACACAGAAAGCAGCGGATGAAGAACAACGAGCTCCCCGAAGGTCTCCACCCCGACACCCTGGGGGTCCGCGCCGGCCAGATGCGCACGGCCTTCGAGGAGACCACCGAGCCGATGTTCCTCAACTCCGGCTACGTGTACGAGTCCGCCGAGGCGGCCGAGGCGTCGTTCAACGGCGAGAAGCAGCGCTTCGTCTACTCCCGCTACGGCAACCCCACCGTCGCGATGTTCCAGGAGCGACTGCGCCAGATCGAGGGCGCCGAGGCGTGCTTCGCCACCAGCTCCGGCATGTCCGCGGTGTTCGTGGCGCTGGCCGCACTGTGCGGCAACGGGTCCCGGCTCGTGGCCTCCCGCGCGCTGTTCGGCTCCTGCTACGTGATCTGCGCGGAGATCCTGCCGCGCTGGGGCGTGGAGACGGTGTTCGTCGACGGCGCCGACCTCGACCAGTGGCGCGAGGCGCTGTCCGAGCCCACCGACGCCGTCTTCTTCGAGACCCCCTCCAACCCCATGCAGGAGCTGGTCGACGTCCGCGCGGTGTGCGAGCTGGCCCACGCGGCCGGCGCGCAGGTCGTGGTGGACAACGTCTTCGCCACCGTCCTGCACCAGAAGCCGCTCGAGCTGGGCGCGGACGTGGTGGTGTACTCCACCACCAAGCACATCGACGGTCAGGGCCGCGTCCTCGGCGGCGCCGTCCTGGGGACCGAGGAGTACATCACCGGTCCGGTGCAGAACCTCATGCGCCACGCCGGGTTCGGTATGAGCGCGTTCAACGCGTGGGTGCTGGTCAAGGGCCTGGAGACCATGTCCCTGCGCGTGGAGCGGATGTCCGCCAACGCGCTCGAGGTGGCGCGGTTCCTCAAGTCCCACCCGGCGGTGGACTGGGTGACGTACCCGATGCTCGAGTCCCATCCCCAGTACGAGCTGGCGCGCGCGCAGATGTCCGGCGGCGGGTCCGTGGTGACCTTCGGGTTGAAGTACGAGCAGGGCGACGACGGCGAGGGCGGCCACGGCAAGAAGGAGTGCTTCGCCCTGCTCAACGCGCTTCAGGTCATCGACATCTCCAACAACCTGGGCGACGCCAAGACGCTCGTGACCCATCCGGCGACGACGACCCACGCGTCCATGGAGCCCGAGGCCCGTGCCGCGGTCGGGATCGGCGACAACGTCATCCGCCTCTCGGTGGGCCTGGAGTATGTCGGAGATCTGATCGAGGACCTGCGCCGCGGTCTAGACTGACGCTTATGAGCGTCCTGGGTGGCGGGTCGCGGACGAGGGTGGCGGTGCTACCCGCCGCACATCCGGCCGTGCGCCGCATCATCGGCCTGGACGGGGCCGAGCACGTGGAGCTCGTGCCCGTGCGGCCCGGCGTCGTCAACGGGCACACCCCGGCCGAGGCGGTGACCCCCGCCGAGCTCGACCCGGAGTCCGACGCCTCCGGCGAGATCCACCGGGACGCCGATCCGCTGCGGGACGTCGACCTGGTGCACGTGCACTTCGGGTACGACTACCTCGAGCCCGAGAGCGTGGACGGGGTGGTGGAGCACCTGGCGCGGGCCGGCGTGCCGATGGTGCTCACCGTCCACGACATCGTCTACCCGTCCCACGAGGACGAACTCCCGCACCGGGATCACACCGGCACACTGGTCGAGGCCGCCGCTGCCGTGGTCACGCTGACCGAGGTGGCGGCGCACGAACTGTGGGTGCGGTGGGGCGTCGAACCGGTGGTCGTGCCGCACCCGCGGCTGCTGGACGAGGACGAGGTCTCCTCCGCCATCCGCGCCGGCAAGCACCTGCGCGGTCCCGGCGATCCGGTGGTGGTGGGGGTGTTGCTGGAGCGGATGGGCGAGAACATCGACGGCCCGGAGCTGCTGGACCAGCTGGCGCCCGTCGCCCACGGGCGGCGGGGCGCGCACCTGCGGATCGTCGTGGAGGCGCAGGCGTGGCGCGACGCGTGCGGCGAGGACCGCGAGGCCGGCGGGCACCATCTGGTGGCGGAGCTGGCGGCCGAGGGCGGCTGGAAGTCGGTGCGGTTGGTGAGGTACGAGTCGTTGGACCTGGCGCCGTTGCTGCCCGAGTTCGCCGCGCTCGACGTGTGCGTGTTGCCGCACCGGTTCGCCACCCATTTCACCTGGTTGGAGTTGTGCCGCGACCTGGGCGTGTCGCCGGTGTTCCCGGCGGTGGGGTGCCTGCGGGAGCAGTGGTTCGACCGTTGCGATCCGGGTGATCATTCCGGGGAGGTCTACGATCCCCGCGATCCGTCCGCGGTGGGGGTGGCGGTCCGGGCGGCGTTGGAGAATCCCCGGGCCGTCCCGCCGCGGGTCGCGGGCGCTGATCCGACGAGCGTCATCGCGGCCTATGCGCGGATCTACGACGAGGCCGCCGGCGGTTGAGTAGCCGACCGGGCGGGCGACCGGGCGGGCGATTCAGTCGGTGGCGTCGCTGCGGGCGATATCCACGGGCCACGCCAGCGTGAGGACCGAGTCGGGCGCCGGGGAGTTGGCGTCCATGCTCAGTTCGAGGCACACGGTCACCGCTGCGCCGGGCGTGGTGCGGGTGGCGCCGGGCAGGATCAGCGGGACGTCGGAGGTGGGGGCGCCGACGGGCACCGGTTCCTCACCGTCCCCGGCGAGGACGTTGTCCGAGTCGAGGCGGAAGGCCGGCGCCGCACATGCGCCTCCGCGGGAGGCGACCGCCCGGATCCGGACGTCGGCGGCGGTGGCCGGGTCGCCGTCCACGAGGACGCCCTCGCCGATCGCCACGTGGGCGTCGTCGCGCGAGTCGACGCTCGTGCGGAGGGTGAGCGGCTGGTAGGCGGAGCGGTCCCGCAGGCCGGCGGTGTCGACTCGGACGGGGAAGTGGCCACCGTAGGAGGAGATGGGCGCGGTCCAGGTGGTGCCGAAGTCGGTGGACGCCTGGACGGACCAGGCGGAACTGCGGAGCTCGGATTCGCGGGCCTGCTCTTGCCGATCCTGGAGGATCAGCGTGGTGCCGAGGGCGCAGGCGGAGGAGGCGGCGAGGGTCACCAGGGCGGTGGCCGCGTGCCTGGTCCGCATGACTCCTCCGAACGTGCGCTCGCCCGGAGGTCGGTTCAGGGGAGGGCACCCTGGCCACGCGATGCGCGGTGACTTCCGGTTCACGAAGAATATTGCTGACGCGGCCGTAGTCGTTACAGCAACCCGCGGCGTGTGGCCGATCTCATCAGATGTTCCGGCGGCCATGTCGCGGCCGGGGCGCTGACGCGTCGGCTACCCGTGCACCTTCCGCGCCGAGGCGACCTCGGAGCGTCGAGGTGGGGACAGGGCGCTACGAGTGTCGCAGGCCACTGGCATACTCGGCGCAGTGGCCCGCGCGACGGAGTGCCGCCGCAACGAACGCCGCAACGAACGCCGCAACGAACGCCGCAACGAACGCCGCAACGAACGCCGCAACGAACGCCACCGCGAACGCCGCTGTGAACGCCCCAGTGAACAACGTCGACGTACACCTGGCCACACGCCTAGACGTAGGAGAAGCCGATGCCCGACACCCCCTCCCTCAAGCTCGGATACAAGGCCTCGGCCGAGCAGTTCGGGCCGCGCGATCTCGTGGAGTTCGCGGTGATGGCGGAGCAGGCGGGCATGGACTCGGCCACGGTCTCCGACCACTTCCAGCCCTGGCGCCACGACGGCGGCCACGCCCCGTTCTCCCTGGCCTGGCTCACGGCCGTAGGGGAGCGAACCAGCACCATCCAGCTGGGCACCTCCGTGCTCACCCCGACGTTCCGCTACAACCCCGCGGTACTGGCCCAGGCGTTCGCCACCATGGCGTGCCTCTATCCGGGGCGCGTCTTCCTCGGCGTGGGCACCGGTGAGGCGCTCAACGAGATCGCCACGGGCCACCGGGGCGAGTGGCCGGAGTTCAAGGAGCGCTTCGCGCGACTGCGGGAGTCCGTCCGCCTCATGCGTGAGCTCTGGACGGGTGAGACCACCAGCTTCTCCGGCGACTTCTACTCCACCAAGGACGCGTTCCTCTATGACGTTCCCGAGGGCGGCGTGCCGGTCTACATCGCCGCGGGTGGCCCGGTCGTGGCCAAGTACGCCGGTCGCGTCGGCGACGGCTTCATCTGCACCTCCGGCAAGGGTATGGAGCTCTACACGGACAAGCTCCTGCCCGCGGTCGAGGAGGGCGCGCGGATCAACGAGCGTGACTCCTCGACGATCGACCGGATGATCGAGATCAAGATCAGCTACGACCCCGACCCGGAGAAAGCCCTGGAGAACTGCCGCTTCTGGGCGCCGCTGAGCCTGACGCCGGAGCAGAAGCACTCGGTGGACTCGCCGCGAGAGATGGAGCGCCTGGCCGACGAGCTGCCGATCGAGCAGGTCGCCAAGCGCTGGATCGTCGCCTCGGACCCGGACGACGCCGTGGAGCAGGTCAAGCAGTACGTCGACGCGGGCCTCAACCACCTGGTCTTCCACGCACCCGGTCACGACCAGAAGCGCTTCCTCGACCTGTTCGAGGCCGACCTCGAACCACGTCTGCGAGCACTGGCATGAGCGACGAGAACACCCTCCCCGGCCCGGACACGGCCGATCTCTCCGGCCTCGAGGGCATCCTCGGCGGCAAGGACAAGGTCCGCGTCCTGCGCTACCCGCACGAGACCGAGCCGGACGAGGAGGGGAAGACCACCGAATGGCACTGCGACATCGTCGTCGTCGACAACGTCCCCGCCGTCGGCTTCTCCACCTACGCCACCATCGGCGCGCGGGAGCTGCCCACCAACGTCACCACGCCCGAAGGGCGTCAGATCCGCAGTGAGTTCGTCACGGTCGGCCGCACGGGGCACCGCGCGATGGCCGACGTCCTGGACGCCTGCGCGCTGGCAGTGGCGACCGGCTCGATCCACGTGGCGCCCGGCGCGGTGATCCCCAACGCGGTCGGCCTGGTCGATCCCGGGCGTCGCTGCGAGCACCTCGTCCTCACGCCGCCGTTCCTGTGGCCGGAACTGCAGGTCGTCGACGAGACCGGCGGCCCCGACGGCGCCGGCCCCCTGCTCACGCGCCTGCAGGCCGTGCCCATCACCACCGCGGAGATGTCCGCGATCGGTCGCGACGGTGCCGACGCCCTGTTCGAGAAGCTCGATACCGCCGACGCCGACGTCACCAACCCGGACCGTCCGAGCGTGGTGTGAGCGTGCGCGCGGCCCGGACGCCCGGCGTCGCCGCGCGGCTGCTCGAGACCGCGGCCGGCCTCATGATCGTCGAGGCCACGGCCGTGGGAGTGTCACGTCTGCAGCAGGTCGACGAGAGCGAACTCCACGCGGTCGACGCATGGTTCGACGTGAAACACGGTGACGGACGGGGAGGGGACGACGACGAGGACCCCGACAGCGGGCCCGGCGGCGCTGGTGGGCATCTGAACCGACTCGCGCGTCAGGTGATGGCCTACCTGGCCGGCGAGCTACGCGGCTTCGACGTCCCGCTCGACTGGGCCGCCGCCGGCGTTCACGACGAGTTCTCGCGCGAGGTCTACCGCGAGATCCAGCGCATCCCGTACGGCGAGACATCCACGTACGGGCAGATCAGCGTGGACGCCGGACGACCACGCAACGCCCGGCGGGTGGGCCGGCTGTGCAGCATCGTGCCGGTGCCGTTCGTCATCCCCGTCCACCGCGTGATCCGCGCCGACGGCGGAATGGGCAACTGCCCGGAGTACCGACTGCGGCTGCTCGAGCACGAGCGGCGCAACGACGCCGCCGCGCGCCGAGACGCCGCCGCCGAACGCGGCGGGACGGCGGCCGGCATCCCGTTCGACTAACGAATCGGTGGGCGGTGCCGGAGGCCGTGGCTAGGGTGGCGGAAACGCCGGGGGCCGACCGGTCCCCGTCCCAGACCGCCTGCCGTCGACCACGAACCACGGGGGATCCCATGACAGTCGGCTCCGTCAGCACCGCTCCTCGCACGGGGAGCATCGTCGAGAGATTCCTCCGGGTCCGCCGGCTCACGGATCTGCTCGCGTCCCGCCTCAGTGCCGAGGACCAGATCCCCCAGTCCATGACCGCCGCCAGCCCCGCGGCGTGGCACCGCGCGCACACCACGTGGTTCTTCGAAGAGTTCGTGCTGGGTCGGGTGCCCGGGTACTCCTCGCCGGAGCCGGTGTTCCGCTTCCTGTTCAACTCCTACTACGAGGCGGTCGGTCCCCGGCAGCCGCGCCCCGAGCGCGGACTCATCACGCGGCCGTCGGTCGCGGAGATCGCCGACTTCCGGGCGCGGGTCGACGAGGCCGTGGTCGCGGCGCTCGAGGCGGGCGACGTCGACGAGCGCGGCCTCGAACTGCTCGAGCTGGGCTGCCACCACGAGCAGCAGCACCAGGAACTGCTGCTCATGGACATCAAGCACCTGTTCTCCCACAACCCGACCGATCCCGTGTACGTCGACAGGCCCGCCGACCCGGCCGTGGCGACGCCGGGGGAGACGGACTGGCTCGCCGTCGTCGAGGGGGTCGCGCAGATCGGCGCGCCCGATCCCGCGGGCGGCGACGGACCCGACGGCCACGCACTCGACGGCCACGCACCGCCCGGGGGGTTCTCCTACGACAACGAGCGGCCCCGCCACCGCGTGTGGATCCCGGGCGGCGAGGTCGCCACTCGCCAGGTCACCGTCGGCGAGTGGAAGCGGTTCATGGCCGACGGCGGTTACTCACGTCCCGAGTTCTGGCTGTCGGACGGGTGGGCGACCGTGCAGGCCGAGGGCTGGGACGCGCCCGGGTACTGGCGGCGCGAAGACGGGACGGGTGACGCGCGCGCCGACGCCGCCAGCGCCGTCGACGGCGAATGGACCACCTTCACGCTCAGCGGGCGGCGGCCGGTCGTCGACGCCGAGCCCGTCCTCCACGTGTCCTTCTACGAGGCCGACGCCTACGCGCGCTGGGCCGGGGCGCGGCTGCCCACCGAGTTCGAGTGGGAGGTCGCCACCACCGGCTGGGAGATCCGCGACGAGCTCGACCCCGACCGGTGCCACCCGCGGACCGTCGCCGACCGCACGATCGGCGGCGTGTGGGAGTGGACCTCGAGCGCCTACCTGCCGTACCCCGGCTTCGTCACCGAGGAGGGCGCGGCCGGCGAGTACAACGGCAAGTTCATGTCCGACCAGCACGTCCTGCGCGGCGGCAGCGCCCTCACGCCCGCCGGCCACACGCGGCACACGTACCGCAACTTCTTCCCCGCCGCGTCGCGGTGGGCGGCCGCCGGCCTGAGGCTCGCGCGGTGACCGGCGCGCGCCGGGATTCCGTACACGTGGCCGCCGCGCGTGGGGAGGCCGATGGCGAGGCCGCCGCGCGTGGGGACGCCGTGGGCGGGGCCGCCGCGCGTGGGGACGTGATCGCGCCTACCGACGTCGCGGGGGCCCCGGGTCCGCCGGCGACGACGACGAGCCCTGCCGATCCCGATACCGCCGCCCTCGAATCGGACCTGCGCGAGGGCTTCTTCTCGGACCCGCCGACCGTGCCGCCGCGGTGGTTCTACGACGAGAAGGGCAGCCTGCTGTTCGACCGGATCACCCGGCTGGCCGAGTACTACCCCACCCGCGCGGAGGCCGAGATCCTGCGGTCGCGGGCCGTGGACATCGTCGGCGACGCGAGCACCATGGTCGAGCTCGGGGCCGGCACCTGTGAGAAGACGCGGGTACTGCTCGACGTGTTCAGTCGCCGCACCACTGCCCCTCCCGCCGGCGCTGCCGCTCCCGCCGGCGCTGCCCCTCCCGCCGGCGCTGCCCCTCCCGCCGGCGCGGCGGCCGAGGCGTCGCCGCTCTTCGTGCCCGTCGACATCTCCACCGAGATGCTCTTCGACTCCGCCCGCGCCCTCGCCGCCGAGTATCCGGGCCTGCGGGTCGAGCCCGTCGTCGCCGACCTCACCGCCCTCGACGGGCCCCTGCCCGGCGAACCTGGCGGCCGGCTCGTGCTGTTCCTCGGCGGGACGGTCGGAAACTTCAGCGAAGCCCAGCGTGCGGACTTCCTCGACATGCTGCGCGGCGTCATGGACCCCGGCGACCGCCTGGGACTGGGCTTCGACCTGGTCAAGGACCCCGCGCGCCTGGTCGCGGCCTACAACGACGCCGACGGTGTCACCGCGGAGTTCAACCTCAACATGCTCGACGTCATCTCCCGCACTGTCGAGGCCCGGGGCCTGGACCGCAGGGATTTTCGGCACGAGGCGGTGTGGAACGCCGAGGAGAGCAGGATCGAGATGTGGCTGCGGGCCATCCGCGACGTGCGCATCGACTTCCCGACGCTGGGGCGCTCCCGGACCCTCGACGTCGGGGCGGGCATCCGCACCGAGATCGCGCGGAAGTTCGAGCCGTACGCCCTCATGGACGAACTCGCGGGGCACGGCTTCCTCCGCGGGCCCGTGTGGACCGACGACGCCGGTGACTTCGGGCTGGCCCTTGTCGTCGTCGACTGACAGGCACCTCAGCATGGCCACGCCGGACGGACCCGACCTCGCCGCGCGCGCCCGCGACCTGCTCGACGACGCGCGCGTCGCCGAGGCGGCCATCGACACGGCCGCGGCGACGCTGTTCCGTCTCGGCGGGGACGTCGCCCGCGCCGGCACGCGGCGCGAGGCCGCCCGCAGCGGCGCCCGCGTCGCCGCCGAGCGGGACAGGGTCAGCGGTCTGCTCGGCGAACTCGCCGTGCTCTCCGCCGCCGCGGATCGGCTCGGTGCCGAACTGGTGGGCTCGGCGAGCGGGGACGCGGTGGCCGGCGGGGCTCCGCGCGGCGGGGCTCCTCGCGGCGAGGTTTCCGGCGGCGGGGCTCCTCGCGGCGAGGTTCTCGACGGCGGGGCTCCGCG
>NZ_BCSL01000055.1:0-13802 GCF_001570845.1 Dietzia papillomatosis NBRC 105045
GGCCCCTGCTCGAGGGGCCGGCCGCCGTCGTTCGTGGGCCTGCGCGCGGCCCGGCGGGTCTACTTGCCGAGCGAGCCGGCAGGGACCGCGTTCCATGCGTTCTGGATGCCGTCGTTGATCGCCAGGGCGGCACCGCGGAGCGCGTCCTTGACGGGCTCGGGCAGGGGCAGCCCGTCGATGTCGGCGATGGTGATCGTGCCCGGCGCCGGCGGGGCGACCGGGGCGGGCGCGGGTGCCGGACGGGGGGCGGGCGCGGGCGCCGGTGCGGGGGCGGGTGCGGCTCCGCCTCCCCCGCCTCCGGTCACGGTCACCCGCGTGGTCTCGGTGCGGACCGGGACGCCGAAGATGTAGGCGGTCGCGACGGGGTTGTAGACGCCGGCGGTGGTGGGCGTGCCCTTGATCGCGGTGGTGGTCGGGTCGTAGGTCAACCCGGGCGGAAGGCCCTGGAACTGGATCGAGGCGCCGGGCGGCGGGGTGACGTAGTCGCTGACCCGGCGCTCCATGTACTCGCCCACCCGCAGCGTGAGCGACGGGAGGGCGGCAGGTGCCACGTCGGTGGCCTCGACCACGACGGGCGTGGTGTCGGGCGCCTCCGCCTGTCCTGACGCGGCCCCGACCGCGGCCATGGCGGTGAGTGCGACGGCGGAAGCGATGACAGGACGGGAGATACGCATACAGGTCTTTCGTGGACACCGCAGCGGACCCGCGGCTGACCCACGGTAGCCCACCAAAGCACGTCACCCCGGAGCCTTCTCACGATGTGAGAGGGCTCCGGGGTGGGCGTGGTCACCGGCGGCCTGCGCGACCGCCGGGAGTTCCGGGGTCAGCCGCGGCCGTTAGCGACCGTCGGGCCGGGGGCCTGCACGGTGCGCGGAGCACCGGCGGCTACGGTCGGCGCGGTGGAGCCGGACGAGCCACCGTTCGTGGTCGCACCCGTGGTGGTGGACCCGGGCAGCGCCGGCAGGATCGCCGTGGAGCCGGGGGCGGAGGATCCGCCGTTGAGGGCGAGCGTCAGACCCGCGAGACCGAGCATGGCCGCGCCGGTGAGCGCCAGCCCCGGGGCCAGGGCACCGAGGGAGCCGGTGTCGGCGGGGAAGGACGAGCCCGGGACGGTGATCTCGCCGCCGCCGGTCAGCTCGGCGGCAGTGGTCAGCTCGCCTCCGGTGGTGGTTCCGCCGGTCGTCGTGGATCCGGCGGGCTGGGTGCCGCCGTCGGTGGTCGATCCGGTCTCGGTGCCGGCGTCGATCAGCGAGCCGAGCGGGGCCAGCGGGCCCAGGCTCTGGGTGTCCAGCCCGCCGTTCGCGCCGCCGGTCACCTCGCCCGTGGCCGAGGAGCCCGGGAGGCCGAGCGAGCCGGTCTCGGGCGCGGGGTTCTCCGGCTGGCCCGGCGCGCCGGGTTGGCCGGGGTTCTGCGGGGTTGCGCCGGTGCTGCCGAGGCCGAGCTCGCCGCCCGCGAGGCTGCCGAGCGGGCCGGTTGGGTTCTCCGGGCCGTTGGGGTTCACGGGGGTGGTACCGCCCTGGCCGGTGGAGCCTGTCGCGAGCTCGGTGACCGAGCCGGCGTCGCCGCCGAGCGCGGACACGACACCCGCGACGGCCCCGAGGATCGCGTCGGTTCCGTCGGAACCCGTGGTGACCTGGCCGCCGGCCTCTGCCTGCCCACCGAGGCTGCCCTCGACCGCTGCCGTCGAACCACCCGAGGCGCCGGTGGGCGCGGTGCCGTCGGCGTTGTTGACCACAAGCGTGGCGGGGATGCTGACGGGGGCGCCGTTGACCTTGCCGATGACGGTGATGTGGTGGGTGCCGCCGACCGCCGGCGTACCCGAGATCGTGCCGTCGGCGTACGTCAGATCCTCGGGCAGCCCCTCGACCTCGGTGATCTCGATGCCGGCGTACACGCCGCTGGCCAAGCTCTGGATATCGAAGGAGAACTCCGCGTTGCCGACGGTGAAGCCGGTCACGGTCAGCGGGGAAGCGGAGGACGACGAGCCGGCAACGGTCTGGACGTCGCCGCCGACGGTCGGGGCGTCGGGAGCGGCGACGACGACTCCGCCCACGAGAGCAACCGCGGCAGCAGCTGCGACGGGGGCGACGAGGCGACCCCGGGCGATACGACGAGGACGGGCGAGGCGAGCACGCATCGGCTGGTTCCTTCCGGAGGGGTTCAGATCGCTCACTCCCCGGAACGGGAGCGCAGACCATTACAGACGCCACTTTAACCACACGCACACCGACTGTCTACTCCTCTCACACAAGTCACTACTGACACGTTGACCACACTGGTAACACACCCCTCAGGGTATCGGCCCCGGCATGGGCGGACGTTTACTCACCGCGCACTTCCCCACCGCCGCACCGGAAATGACGAACGGCCCGACCCCCGTGTCGGGATCGGGCCGCCGCGGCGAACTCGTGGTGTCAATCCATCAGGGAACAGGCACGGAGGTCGGGACCGGTGCGAGGGCGGAGACGCCCGTGGCCTCGGCCGCGTGGGCCCCGGCCCCGGCGGCGGCGGAGTCCTCGGCGACCGCGTCGTCGGCAGCTCCCGAGGCTGCAGTCAGGGTGGAGGCGACGGTGAAGCCGCTGGGAGTGGTGGTCCCGGTGACGGTGCTGACCGGGTTGCCGTCGGCGTCGACGATCACCGTCACCGGCGGAAGGACCATCTCGCCTCCGAGGAAGGTGCCGCACAGCCCCTCGGCGAACGATCCGGTCTGCGCGAGCGACGCCGTTCCGCCGCCCTCGCCCGCGACCACGTCGAGCAGGTTGGGGAAGGAGTCCAGGGCGGTGGTGACGAGGTCGATGACCCCGGTGGGCACGCCGTCGATCCCGAACAGCGGATAGAACTTGGCCACCGAGCCGCCTAGCCCGGGCAACTCGCAGACGGCGTCCGTCTCCGGCGTCAGCTCGCCGACGCTCGAGCCCCCGCCGTCGTCGCCCTCGTCGTCGTCCCCATCGACATCGGCGGAGCCGTCCGCAAGGCTCCCGGCACCGAGACCCGCGGACTCGAGGCTGCCGAGCGGGATGCTGCCCGCGCCCGCCCCGTCGGGCGCCGCTGCGTCACCATGCGCGTTGACGACGGGAACGGAGAGGGTGACCAGCGCGAATGCGGCGGAGGAGACTGTGACGACCTTGCGGGTGAACATGTCTGATGAACCCTCTTCAACTACGGCGGACGGGGTCGAGCCCCCGCGCCCCCTCCGGGGCGCCGGTCGTCGACGGGAGAACTGTAACGCGGAGACCGGCGCCCGGGGGTCGAGATCGCCCCGGGCGCGGCGCGCGTCACTGTCCGAGGCTGCCCGCCCCCGTGGTGAGGAGCCCCAGCAGGGCGGTGGGGTCGGCAGTGAGGCCGCCCGCACCGGTCGTGGCCGCGGCCCCGGCGGGGGTGGCGTCGTCCCCGGCGGCGCTGGCGGACTGGCCGCCGAGCAGTGCGGGCGAGATCGTGCAGAGCATCTCCCCCGCAGAGCCGATCCCCCCGAGCGAGCCGCTGTCGCCGAGGACGGACGGCAGCAGCCCCACGACCGCGTTGACCAGCATCAGTACGAGGCCCGACGAGGCGCCGTCCTGGTCGCCGGTCACCAGCGGCAGCAGCTGGGCCAGCGAGGCGCCGTCCATCTCACCGTCCCCGACGACCGAACACAGGTCCGGGCCGGCGCCGGCCTCGCCGTCGTCGCCGTCCTCGTTCCCCTCTCCGGGGGCGCTGTCGGCCAGGCTCGGATCGCCGGGCGCCGCCGAGAGGGTGGGATCGGGCTGGGCGTCGTCGGTGGTGGCCTCGTCCGTGGCGGGCTCGTCGGCGGTGGTGGACGGCTCGGTGGTGGAGGGACCCGTCTCGCCCTCTGCATCCGCCCCGGCGCCGTCCGCGGTTCCGGCCCGCCCGGCCGCCCCGGCGCCGTCGACGACGGTGATGGCGACCTTCTGCGACTGGGACAGCGCCCCGTTGGACACGGTCACGAGGACCTCGTACTCACCGGCGCGGGTGGGCGTACCGGAGATGACCCAGCCGTCCTGGGTGAGACCGTCGGGCAGGCCGGTGACCTGGATGGTGGTGCCCGCCGGGATGGTGCCACCGGCGGCGCGGGCCACGACCGGCTCCAGGTCGAGGTTCACGGGCGTCCCGAGCGGCATCTCCTGCGCGGCGGCCTGATCGGTGGCGTTCTGGGCGAGCTGGATGTCGCCGGCGTCGACAGCGGTCGGGTCGGTCACGGCCACGACGGTGCCGCCTCCGACGACGGCGAGCGCGGCCAGGGCGCCACCGAGGGCGAGCGTGCGAGAACGGGGGGCGGTGCGGTGCGAGCGTCGCTGCAACATGAGGTCACCTTGTCATCCGGGAGCTGGGCACGACCGGGTCCAGCCCAGTCACACACGCATCGTACGTCACAGCAGTCCCATGAGCCACAGTCATTCTCGGCGCGCCGCGCCGATCCCTACACTCACCTCTCGGACCCCACGCCGCGACGGAAGGACCCACGTGACCCCACCCCCCGAGATCGCCATCCGGGCCAAGGGCCTGCGCAAGACCTACTCCCACGGGCGGGTGACGGTGCGGGCGCTGGACGGGGTCGACGTGGCCATCGACAAGGGCCGCTGGACCGCGGTGATGGGCCCCTCCGGCAGCGGCAAATCCACACTCATGCACTGCCTCGCCGGCCTCGACACCCCCGACGCCGGCACCGTGACGATCGGGGCCACCGAGGTCACGCGCCTGCGCGACGCCGGCCGCACCCGCCTCCGACGCACCCGCGTGGGGTTCGTGTTCCAGTCCTTCAACCTCGTGCCCGCGCTGTCCGTGCGGGAGAACATCGTGCTGCCCGTCCGGATGGCGTTCCGCCGACCCGACCGTGCGCGCCTGGACGCCCTGGTCGGCGAGCTGGGGATCGGGGACCTCCTGGGGCGTCGTCCCCATGAACTGTCGGGCGGTCAGCAGCAGCGGGTGGCCATCGCGCGCGCCCTGCTGCCCCGCCCCGACGTGGTCTTCGCCGACGAGCCCACCGGCAACCTCGACTCCGAGTCCGGCGAGGCCGTGCTCGGGCTCCTCGGCGCGTGTGCGCGCGAGACCGGGCAGACGGTCGTCATGGTGACCCACGACGCGCACGCCGCCGCCCACACCGACACGGTGCTGGTGTTGGCCGACGGCCGGATCGCCGACGAGGTGACCTCCCCCAGCGTCGAGGCCGTGGACGCGGCCATGCGCTCGATCGCCGGTCGCCGGCCGGCCACCGCGTGAGCGTCCGGCTGGTCCTCGGCCAGCTGCGCGCCCACGCGGGCCGCTACCTGGGGACGCTGCTGGCGCTCGCGGTGGCCGTGGCGTTCGTCCTGGCCTCGGTGGGGGTCCTGCGGACGATGGCGGCGAGCGCCGACGCCACCTTCGGCATGCGCTACGCGAACACCGCGGTGCTCGTGCAGAACCTCGGCGACCGGACCTCCGCGGGCACCGAGGCCGCGCGGGAGGAGGCGGCCGAATCCCAGCGGCTCGGCCTGGAGGCCATCGCCGCCACGCCGGGCGTGCGTGCGGTGACCGTGGACGCGCAGACCTACGTGCGGGCCCGGGTGGAGGGTCGCGCCCAACAGATGACGACGACGACAACGCTCGCCACCGACGACGGCCTGCGCTGGCAGCCACTGGCGGACGGGCGGCTTCCCGCCACTCCTGGCGAGGTGGCGATCCGCGCGGACGCGGACCTGCCGGTGGGCGCCACGTTCGAGGTGCAGCCGACCGGCGGCGGCGACCCCGCCCCCGTCACGGTGGTGGGCCTGTTCGACCTGGCCGGCCAGCCGGACATGAAGTCGGCGTTCCCGCTGTACGCGACCGACGAGCAGGTGCAGCAGTGGGCGCCGAACGGCGCCGGCGGGGACGTGCGCGTGGCCTCCGACGGGACCGTGCCCGACGCCGCACTCGCCGCGGAGATCGAACGGCGGCTGGCCGACGTGCCCGGCACGTCCGCGGTGGAGGTGTCCACCGGCGCCGCCGAGGCCGACGCGCTCGCCGAGTCGTTCATGGGCGGTCGCGACGTCTACACGCGCGCCCTGCTGGCGTTCACCGTGCTGGCCGTGGCCGTGGCCGCGCTCGTGATCGGGACGACCTTCGCGGTGGTGTTCGCCGCCCGCGTGCGCGAGACGGCGCTGCTGCGGTGCCTGGGCGCCTCTCGGCTGCAGTTACGTGTCTCGGGCATCGCCGAGGCGCTGGCGGTGGGCGCACTGGCCACCGCGGCCGGGCTGGCCCTGGGCCGGTTCGCGGTCTCGCTGGCGTCCCGGGAGGCGCCGCGGCTCGGGGTGACCATCCCGCTGCAGGAGGTGACCGTGCCCGGCCGCGCGTACCTGCTCGCCGCCGCGGTGGGCATGGGCGTCACCGTACTCACCGCGCTGCCGTCGTTGTGGCGGGCCACCTCCGGCAGTCCACTCGAGGCGATGCGCCCGGCGGACGTGCGTCCCGACCCGTGGTGGCGGCGACTCGCGATGGTCGTGGTGGGCGCGGCGGTGGCGGCGTTCGGCTGGCACTCCATGTCGGACGCGGTGGCCGCGCGCGACGTGGTCTCCGCCGGAGCGTGGGGGGTCCTGGCGTTCCTCGGCGTCCTCGCGGTGGCCGCCGGGGCCCTGCCCACCCTCCTGGGCGCGCTCGGGACGGTGGTGGGTGTAGTGCTCGGCCCGGTGGGGCTCCTCGGCGCGCGCAACACCGCCCGCAGCCCGCGACGCACCGCCGCCACCTCGTCCGCGGTCCTCGTGGGCGTGACGCTCACCGCGACGATGGTCACCGGCATCGCACTGCTCGGGCCCGCGATCCAGGCCCGCCTCGTCGACCGGGTCCCCCTGGACGTGGCCGTGACCGCGCCCGGCGGCCTCCTGCCCGCCGGCCTGCCCGAGACCCTGGCCGACACCCGGGGCGTGGCCGAGTCGCTCGTCGTGACGGACATGTACGCGGAGGACCCGCGGGGCAAACGCACGGTGCTGCGGGTGGCCGACCCGGACCGCATCCGCGAGGTCATGCGTCGCGACGTGGTCCTGCCGGGGCCGGGCGAGATCGTGCTGCCCGAGTCCTCCCCCGTGGCCGCCGACGCCCGCGACGGCGACACCGTCCGGTTCACGTTTTTCTCCGACGACGACGGCCGCGACCTCGTGGTGCGCCGGACGAGCGACCAGTGGGCCCTCGCCGCCCCGGACAGCGTGCCGGCCTGGCCCGTGGCCCAACTGCCCGACGGCTCGCCCTGGCCCGAGGGCGTGGAGGTGCCGAGCCAGTTCGTTCCCCGTACCGAGTTGTGGCTGCGGATGGACGATGCCCTCGAGGGCGAGCAGCTCGACGCCGCCCTGCAGGACGTGCGCTCGGCCGTGGTGGACGCCGCTCCCGACCTGGCCGTCACCGAGAGCTTCGCCTCCCGCGAGCAGATCGCCACGTCCGTCCGGACCATCCTCACGTCGAGTGCGCTGCTGCTGGCGGTGGCGGTGGCCCTGGCGCTGGTCGGCGTGGCCAACACCCTCACGCTCGCCGTCCGGGAGCGGACGCGGGAGATCTCGCTGCTGCGCGGCGTGGGCGTGACCCGCACCGGCGTCTGGCTCATGCTGGTCCTCGAGACGCTGCTGGTCGCGGCGTGCGCGGCCGCCCTGGGCGTGGTGCTGGGCGCGGCCTTCGGCTCCGCGGGAGCGGAGGCCCTGACCGGCGCCGGCAGCGGGATCGGCGGTGTCTTCGGCGCACTGACCGGCGCCGCCGGGGTAGACGGTAACGACGACCTGCCCGTGCCCGATCTGGTGAAGGTGGGTGTCGGTGGCGTGCTCGCCGCGCTCCTCGCGGCCGGTGTCGCAGCCCTCGGTGCGGTCCGGACCAGGGTCACGACGAGCTAGCCACCTGCGAATTCCTTCCCGCCGAGATCATCCGGTGGCCATCCTTTGACAGAACTGAGACACTATCGTTATGCGAAATCGGGTGCTCCTCTCCGCCGGCGCAATCGCGCTGGTGGCGGCGTCGTGCGCGCAGCCGGAGCCGCAGGTGCTCTCGGAGGCGCCACGCTCCGCGTCTGCGACCGAGCTGACGTCGCCCACCGCGACCACGGGCCGGGACGAGCAGCCGGGGAAGTTCATCGCCCGGTGCGCGACCGAGGCCGACGGGGGCACCCCGGGGATGACCATCTTCACCGACGGGTCCCAGGACCTCACCGATCACTGCCTGAGCCGCTACTACATCGGGGTCCAGCCGGCGCCCGGGGCGTTGTACGTCCCCGACGAGGAGGCCGGAACCTACGCTCCCCCGAGCGAGACCGCGACAGCTCAGCCGACCGGCGAGCAGTGGACTCCGGCCCAGCCGCGCACCGACATCGATCCGCTCGAGACCGAGCTCGTCGACGGCCGTGAGACTCTCGACGACGAGACGACCACCGATCGGCCGGGCGAGCCCGGCACCGACGATCCGGATGACAGCGGCACCCCCGGGACCGACGAGCCCGGCAGCACCACACCCGGGACCTCACCCGGTGGGACGACACCGACGTCGCCGTCTCCCACCCCCGACCCCGGCGGGACCGAACCGGGCGGCACCGAGCCGGGCCAGAGCGAGCCCGGGCAGCCCGACCCGAGCGTTCCGGGCGGGACCGAGCCCTCTCCGACGGGCTCGTCCGACCCGACCTCCGTCCCGACGGAGGCGGACATAAGTCGACTCCAGCCGCCGGCTCCGCAGACGTCCGTCCCGCCGACCCGCGATTCCGGGTCGCTGGGGTCCGCGGGCTCGGACGCCTCCGGCGAGCCGCGTACTTCCGTGGGTATCCCGGGCTTCCGCTGGCCGGGGTCGTTCTGGCCGGGCGGCCCCCGCAGCTGACACCCCCGGCTCGGGCCCGCGACGCCGACGCGGCGGCGCGCATCCCGCCCGCCGCCGCGCTCCCCGGCCGGGACTGCCCCCTTCCGGGGTCGGCTCAGGCCTCGTTCATGCGCCGGCGCAGGTCGTCGCGCTTCTCGCGGCGCCCGGCGTCGACCTCGGCGATGTCGGAGTTGATCTGCGCGCGCAACCGACTGAACAGCACCATCGACAGCGGCAGTGCGATCACCACGGCGAGGATCGCCGCGACCAGCACAGGGATCTGCACCCCGGCGAGGGTGCCGAGCCCGATGATCACCAGGGTCAGCGCCAGCACCAGCAGCAGGCGGACGATCGTGTAGAAGACCATGTTCCGGGCCAGGCGGGCACCGGGCGAGCTCCCCTTCGGGGTGGTGGCCGGCATGGTCGACCCGTCCGTGGGGTGTGTTGATTCGTCTCGCTCGCTCATGGTCCCCAGGATACGTATCGTGGTGGAAAGGAGGTTCGAGTGATCTGGCTCTTCGCACTCATCGGGGTGGTGACAGTGGCGATCCTGCTGTGGCGGGCCTTCGGGCCGGGCTCACGGCCGGCACCCCCGCGCGTCATCGCTCCCGACGACGATCCGGAATTCCTGCGGGAACTGGACCGTCGTAAACCGCTGGACCCCTGACGCCCCACGGGCGCGTGCGGGTCGACGACTCACCGGTCGCGCGGACCGCGTGAGGCGCCTCGTTCAGCTGCGCGCCAGCAGGCGGACGATGGAGTCCACCGCGTCGCTGATCTGTGCGCCCGTGCGGTCGAACACCTCGGCTTCCCGCCCGATCGGGTCCTCCACGTCGAGTGCGGGATCGTCGGTGTTGATGTTCAGCCGCGCACGCGACAGTCCCGCCAGCGTGACGGACTCGTCCGAGTCGGCTAGTTGCGCGGCCTCGAGGAGCGTGTAGGTCTTCTTCCACAGCAGGGGCGCGAGCTCCTGGACGGCGTCGCGGTGTGCGCGGGTCGCGGTGAGGACGAGGTCCCTCCCGGCGAGCAGGTTGGTGGTGAGCAGCCGCGACGCGAACCCGTCGCCCTCACCGCCGTAGCCCTGCAGCACCCGCAGGGTCTCGCGGTGGATCTCCGCTCCGTTGGCGGCGCGGGTCCCGGCGGAGTCGACCGTCACGTCGAGTCCGGCCGCGGCGGTGCGTGCGGCCAGCAGCCGCTCGGCGAGCGGGGAGCGACACATGTTGCCTGTACAGACCGTCATCACGGAAAGCGCCATGCGTCGATCCTAGTCGGCGGCGAGGTCGCCTCTCCTCTCCTGGCGCCTGCGTCCGCTCGACCACGCCCGGCTCAGCGGCCCACCACAGCCGCGCGCGACCATGGCGTCTCGCTCCGCCCGGCGGGCAGGCGAGACGCCATGGACAGGAGCGTCGATGCCCGTGGCGTACATCCCCCAGAGCACGACGCCACCGCCGGGAGCGGATGCGCCACTGCCGTAGGAGCAAGACGCCATCGCGAGAAGCGAGACGCCATCGCGAGAAGCGAGACGCCAGGGACGGGAGCGGCTACCCGCGGGTGCGGGGCGGAGTCACGCGAGCCACGACCCCGCGGCAGCGGCCGCGCGCGACGCTACGGCTCACGCACCGCGCCACTGCGGCGTGCGCTTCTCGAGGAACGCGCTCATCCCCTCCTGCGCGTCGCACGTGACGGCGTTCGTGGCCATCGTCTCGGCCATCTCGCGGTGGGCCTCGTCCTGCGGCAGGTCGATCTGCCGGTAGAAGGCCTGCTTGCCGATCTCCAGCGTCAGCGGGCTCGCGTCGGCGATCTGCGTGGCGAGCTCGTCCACACGGGCGCGCAGCCGATCGGCGGGCACCGCCTCGTTGATCAGCCCCCATTCGACGGCGGTGGTCGCGTCGATCGTCTCGCCGGTCAGCAGCATCTGCATGGCGCGCTTGCGGCCGATGTTGCGGGAGACCGCCACCATGGGCGTCGAGCAGAACAGGCCGATCTTCACGCCGGGGGTGCCGAAGCGGGCGGTGTCGACGGCGACGGCCAGGTCGCAGGTCGCGACGAGTTGGCAGCCGGCCGCCACCGCGTGTCCCTGGACCTCGGCGATCACGGGCTGGCGGATGGCCTGGATGCTCTCCATGAGCTCGACACAGACCGAGAAGACCTCGCGCTCCTGCTCAAGAGTGCGCTCGACCATCTCGCTGATCTCGTGCCCGGCCGAGAGCGCCGGCCCGGACCCGGTGAGCACGACGACCCGGCAGTCGGGATCGTCGCCGAGTGCGCGGATCGCCGCGGTGGCCTCCCGCATCATCTGCAGGGACAGCGGATTTCGGCGCTCGGGTCGGTTAAGCGTGACGCGGGCGATCGGGCCGGCATCTTCGACGAGAACGTACGGGGTGCTCACTGGGGGCCTCCGTGAGGGCTGAGGGGTACCTCCCCCGGTTCTACCGTCCGATCGGCGCGCGCGGGCCGGGACCGGGCGAGGACGCCCCCGTGGGCGCGGTCGGGCCGGGCCCGAGAGGTCAGCACGCCGGCCGGCCCCGCCGGATCAGCTCGCGCCAACGCCGGCCCGGCCCGGTGAGCGCACGCCGATCAGTTGGCGGCGGCGCGGTGCTGTCCGTCGCACCACTGCTCGGCGGGCACGGTCGCCTTCACCTGGTCGACGTGCTCACCGCAGCCCTCCCAGGTGGTCTTGCCGCAGACGGGGCAGGTGACGGGGTAACACATGGGGATCTCCTCGATCGTCGGATGGATGTCGGCCGACCGCGCAGTCAGCGCACGGTCCGCCGGAGCACGGTCCGCCGGTGCACAGCTCGACAGTGCACGAATCGCCGTGCGCGGGTCGGCGGGGGCAGACCGCCGAGGGTAGGTCAGGCCTCGGCGGGGCGCCACTCGGCGTCGACACGGGGGGTGGCGTCGCGCAACCGCTCGACGTGCGAGCGGCAGGCGTCCCACTGCGGGAGTCGCCCGGCGGCGGCCACGTCGAGCAGGCTCGGCGCGTCGCGGTCGCGGTCGCTCATGACGTGCTCGATCGCGGTGCCGTCGAGCGCCATCTGCGGCCAGTCGATCGCGATCTTCGGATCGAAGGCGTCGATGACGTGCTCGGCGCCGGGCCGCCAGCCCTCCGAACAGAAGTACATCACGGTGGACTGCGGTTCGAGGGCCAGGAATCCGTGGGCTACGCCCTCGGGGATGTAGACGGCCCGCTGCTCGACGGAGTCGAGCAGGACGCCGGCCCACTCCCCGAAGGTCGGTGATCCCAGGCGGACGTCCACGACCACGTCGAAGACGGTGCCGGACGGGCACAGCACGTACTTCGCCTGCCCGGGTGGCACCTCGGCGTAGTGCAGGCCACGCAGGACGCCTTCTCCGGAGACGGACACGTTGACCTGCGCGAGGTCGAACCGGTGCCCGGTCATCTCACGGAAGGCGGGGTCGGTGAACGCCTCGTGGAAGACCCCGCGGTCGTCGGAGATCTGGCGCGGGGTGATCTCCCACGCCCCCGTCACGCTGAGCTCGCGCAGCTGCACGTCCGTCCCGCCTTCCCCTCGTCGATCGTGACCCGTCTCCGCGCCGCGCCCACCAGCGCGGGCACTGCCCGGCGCGGTCGCCCACCCGTGGCGCCGACCACCCTATCCGCGCATCGCGTCGACGATCTGCCCGGCCGTCCACTCGCCGATGAGGAGGCAGCTCATCGCGTCGTCGTGGACGGAGACGTCCTCGCGCCACCCGGTGATGACGAACTGGAAGACGTACGTGGCCTCGTCGTCGCTCCATCCCACGATCAGGCTCGAGGTGGCCATCTCACCGGGCTCGGCGGTGTAGGTACCGCGCACGTAGCGGTAGATGCTGGTGACGGCCCCGGCGGACTCGTCACCCTCGCCGGCGACCTCCTCGAGCAGCGTCCAGTCGGCGAGTGCGTCGGCGGTGGCGACGATCATCTCGACCGCCTGCTCGGTGTCCATCGCCGGGGCGACGCGGGCGCAGGTCGCGACGGCGTTGGGCGAGAAACCGTCGCGGTGGGCGCCCGGGTCGACGTAGATCACCGCGGACGGTTCGGGCGACTCGATGCGCTGCCACGGCGGGCTGTCCACCCACGTGAGCGGCTGGCCGGCGACGGCCATGGGCGGGCTCGCCTCGAGGGCGCGACCGGTGGAGGCACAGTACTCCTGGATCGAGGTCACCTGCGGGCCGCCTCAGCCCTGCAGCCCGGCGCCGACGATGTGGGCGCCGCCGTCCACGACGAGGGTCTGGCCGGTGATCCAGTGCGCGTCGTCGGAGAGCAGGAACGCGACGGGGCCCGCGATGTCGTCGGGCACGCCGAGTCGCCCAGTGGGCAGGGCGGCACCCATCGCCTCCTCGCGACCCTCGTACAGCGCCTCGGCGAACCGGGTCTTGACCACGCCCGGTGCGACGGCGTTCACGCGCACCGACGGGCCGACCTCCACGGCGAGCTCCTGGGTGAGGCGCATGACGAGTGCCTTGGTCGCGCCGTACCAGCCGATCCCGGGCGACGGGGCGAGGCCGGCGATGGAGGCGATGTTGACCACCGCGCCGCCGCGCTCGCCGAGTCCCGAGTGGTAGACCTTCTGCGTCCAGGACAGGGTGCCGAGCGCGTTGACCTCGGTGATCTTGCGGGCCGCGGCGAGGTCGATATCGACGGTGCGGCCGTAGACCGGGTTGATCCCGGTGTTGTTGACCAGCAGATCGATCGGCCCGAACTCCTGCTCGGCACGGGCCAGGACCTCGCGCTGGTGCTCCTCGTCGTCGCTCTTCCCCGCCACGCCGAGCACCCGGTCGGGCGCACCGAGCTCGGCGACGGCGGCGTCGAGCCCCTCCTGGCCACGGGCGGTGATGACCACGGACGCCCCCTCGGCGAGGAGTCGCCGGGCGATGCCCAGACCGATCCCCCGGCTGGCGCCGGTGACGAGGGCGGTGCGTCCGGCGAAGCGGTCGGGCACGACGGGGCCGGTGCGGGGGGCGGGAAGGGGGGTGGCGGTCACGGCCGTCTCCTCGGGGTCGGAAAGCGTGTGGCGTGCGCGGCCCAG
>NZ_BCSL01000056.1:0-13530 GCF_001570845.1 Dietzia papillomatosis NBRC 105045
CCCATGAATCACCCGGGCTAGAGCCATCTGTTCTTTTTGAACACGAAGAACAACCCCAAACCCATCATCACCATCAGTAGTAATGCGAAGGGGTAGCCCAGCTCCCAGCCCAGTTCGGGCATCTTCTGGAAATTCATTCCGTATACGGTGCCCACCAGGGTCGGCGCGAACAGGATCGCCGCCCACGACGAGATCCGTTTGACCTCTTCGCTCTGCGCGAGGCTGGATTCCGTCAGTCGCCTCATTTCGTCATTCTGCCGCTGGCCGACCAGGGTCGCCTGCACTGTCAGAGCATTGTTCAGCAGAGCCCGGAAACCACTGATGCGGTCGCTGATGCGGATCGCATGGTCGTCCACATCGCGAAGTCGCCTCTGCAGCTCCTCATCCATGGAGTACTTCTGCGCCCCCAGCTGTAGCGCTTCGAGCATCCCGACCAGCGGTTGGACCGCACGTTGGAATTCGATCACTTCCCGGGAAAGCGCATAGATTCGACGCGACACATCCGCGTGGCCTGAGAAGATCTCATCTTCGATTTCGTCAATGTCGTTCTCAAGACCTGCCACCACCGGGAAATACTGGTCCACGACCTCGTCGAGAATTCCGTACAGCACCGCCTGAGGTCCAAGCCCCAAAAGCTCGGGATCGCCTTCCATCCGTCGTCGCACCCGGCGCAGATCCGGGGATTCGGCCTGCCGGATAGTCACCACGAAGTCCGGGCCAACGAAGATGTGCACCTCACCGAATTCGACCGTCTCGTCCGCGTCGACGTATCGAGCCGGGCGCAACACCACGAACAGGATGTCTCCGTAGCGCTCGAGCTTGGCTCGTTGGTGACCGCGCAGCGCATCCTCGACCGCCAGCTCGTGCAAACCGAACTCCTCGGACACGGCTGTGATCTCCTCAGGATCGGCCCTGTACATACCAATCCAGGCCATCCCGGCACGTTGCCGCATCAACTCGAAGGTCTCATCGAGGCTCGATGGGTCCGCGGTACGACGCCCATCCTTGTATACCGCGTTGTCTACCGTCGTCATCCGTGCCCACTCTTTCGTCCCGGCGTCGACACACCCCCGTGGCGGCCCTGACACCGCGACGACCGTACCTCTACCGCCGCGCACGACTCGCCGAACACCACGAGACCTATGCAGGCTGGAAAGGCCAGTATCCAGACGTTATGACCAGTCAACGGTGCCGAGTTTTAAGTCCTGCGAGATGGCGTACCCCTGTTGGCACATTCAGTCGGCGGCACCCGTCCTGGACCTGCTCGAGACACACCATGATCGTCTGATGCCCAGCTGCGCGAGCTTCGACCGTGAGTTCATCGGTACCGTCGTCGCACCCAGCACGGGAAACGAGACTCGACCACGTCTGTCTCCCGACGATTTTCCTAGCGACACATTGCCCCGCCTGTGGTTAACTAACTCGCACCAGAAGGGGAGTATCCCTCGCACGCTTCGTCGTCACTACGGTCCACGGGCCCGGCGCAGCGGGCCCGACAGGGCCGGGAGAGACCTTCGATCACTGTCGATCGAAAGGTCTCAAGTCCATGAACACCCCTCTCTGGGTCTGGCTGGCGGTCCTCGCGTTCATCGTCGTCATGCTGGCTATCGACCTCATCGCCCACCGCAAGGCCCACATCATCGGCGTCAAGGAGGCCGCCGCCTGGTCGGCGGTCTGGATTGCGTTCGGCGTCGGCTTCGGCGTGATCGTCTGGTCCGTCTGGGGTGCCGAGTTCGGCCAGCAGTACTTCGCCGGCTACCTCATTGAAAAATCCCTGGCGGTGGACAACGTCTTCGTCTGGGCCATCATCTTCGCCCACTTCGCGGTGCCGCCGCAGTTCCAGCACCGCGTGCTGTTCCTCGGGGTGCTCGGCGCCCTGGTCTTCCGTGGCATCTTCATCGCCGGCGGCGCGGTGCTCATCCAGAACTTCTCCTGGATCCTCTACATCTTTGCCGCGTTCCTGCTGTACACCGGCTTCCGGATGATCCGCCAGCGCGACGCTCACCTCAACCCCGACCAGTCCCGCGTCCTTCGTGCGTTCCGCCGCCTGGTCCCCATGACCGACACCTTCCACGAACAACGCCTACTGGTCCGCAAGGGCGGGCTGATCATGGCCACTCCCCTGCTCGCGGTGCTGGTGTTGGTTGAGACCACCGACGTCGTCTTTGCCGTCGACTCCATCCCCGCCATCTTCGCCGTCACCGACGAGGTGTTCCTGGTCTTCACCGCCAACGCCTTCGCCATCCTCGGCCTGCGCGCGATGTACTTCCTCCTGGCCGATCTGGTCCACCGCTTCGTCTACCTCAAGATCGGCCTAGCGCTGATCCTGATCTGGGTGGGCGTCAAGATGCTCCTCAAGATCGACGTGTACTACATTCCCACCCCCATCTCGCTCGCAGTCATCGCCAGCGTCCTCGCGGTGTCGGTCGCCTTGAGCCTGCGCGCCACCCGCGGCCAGGAAGCCAAGGCCCTTCCCACCCCGGCCGAGCCCCCGTTCCGCGTGGCCACCGCCGAAGAGGACGCCGCCCTCGAACCCCTCTGGCGAGCCCGAAACAAAGACTCAGCCCACGAGTTCGGAAAATAATGACCGGCCAAGTTGCATACCCGCTCGTCCTGCTGGCAGGCGTTCCCGGAGCAGGCAAGACCGAAGCGCTTAAAACGATCCGGCGGCAGGCTCCATCGATTCGCATCTCGGATCCGGAGACGGCTCGTTCCACCCTGCACCACTGGGCGCCGTGGCTGCCCTACTCGCTATGCCTGCCTTTCGTCCACACCAGCGCCCACCTCGGAGTGCTTCTTAAGATCCTTCACCGAGGTGGCGGTCCGCTGATCGTCCACGACCCAGGAACCCGCCGTTGGAGTCGTCGTCTCATACTGCGCCTAGCACTGCACAGACACTGCCAAGTCAGTGCCGTCTATATCGACATCGATCGCGCCACCGCCCTCAAAGGTCAGGTACAGCGAGGGCGGATCGTGAGACCCAGTGCCTTCGAGCGACACTGGCGACACTGGCTTGACCTACGGTCGCGCATCTCCGCGGGCGCAGAGCTGACCCCTGGTGAGCGATGGCCGCGGATAGTGCTCACGAGCCGCGATTCGATCGTCGATGACCTGTTCGATCTGCTCAACCTCCACGAGAGGCAAGTCCCGTAACACCGGTGCCACGCACTCCCAAGACCGAGGTCCAGCCGTACACCCACAGCTGACTGGCATGGCGGTGCGTCTCCAAAAGCTACAGTTTTACGAGACTCCAGTTGCTGGACCGATCGCACGTTCGCTTCATGGGCCGATAGCGAGGTTTGACGCCTCATAAAGTCGTCTCACTGCAAAATGTCGCAGGATGATGGCCGATTGGGGTTTGTGAGACATAATCGGGCCATGAGGCTGTTGGGCTACACCCGAGTGAGTACTGCGAGTCAAGACGCCCAGTTGCAGTTGGATGCGCTCATGGATGTCGGAGTGCAGAAGCGAGATGTGTTCTCCGATGTCACCTCGGGCAGCCGGACCGCGATCGAACGCCCGGGCATGAAGCGACTGCTGGAGTACGTCGAGTCCGGCGACACCGTCGTGGTGTGGCGCATCGACCGGCTCGGCCGGTCCCTGATTGACGTGCTCAACACTGTGAACCTGCTTCGCGACCAAGGCGTGAAGATCCGGTCCCTCTCTGACGGTATTGACCCGGAGACCACCACTGGCCGGTTGATGCTGGGCATGCTCGCCACTCTGGCCGAGTACGAGCGTGAGCTCATCACAGAACGAGTCAACGCCGGCATCACTGCCGCGAAACAGAACGGTACCCGTTTCGGCCGTCCACCTGTTGACCCCGCGGTGATCGCGGAGAAGCTCGACATCGTTCGGGACGCCCGCGCTAAGGGCCGCACCGCCGAGGAAGCCGCTCGACTAGTCGGGTGGTCCCGCGCCACGCTTTACCGCCACCAGCAAGCCGAGCGTGAACGCAGTCCTGAAAGCCTGGCCCCGGCATGACAGCGGGACGCCAGGACATCGTTGCGTCGCTGATCGAGGAGTTCCGCATCACGAGGGACTGGGTCACCTTGGCCGCTGCCGTCGAGTTCTTCGACATCTCATCGTTCGTTGCTGCAAGGGCCGATCTGAGGCCCATCCTCGAATGCGTCAACCGCGATCCGACGATGCACCTGATCAGCGCCCACCTCCGCTATCGACGAGCGCCGAAGCCCATCCCCGTAGAGGCACTACTCGACGAGATCTTTGCCAAGCCCGCGGCCTCCGACCGCGCTGCAGCGATGATGGAGTACCTCGTCGACATCGACGAAGAGCTCACCCCTGACCCTCATGACGGCTAAACCACTCTCCCTGGGACCACGTCGGCCATGTCGTGGCAGGCCGCCGCACCATCGATCCGCGCCTCTACTCGAAACGTCTGGATCATCGCTGCGACACCCACCCTCCAGTGTGCATGGCACAATAATTACATGACGCGTTACGAAACTAGGCCCCAAGTGGTAGTTTTGTGCCATGTCTTCGAATGACCGCGTCCGAGCCCTTGTGGAGCTTGCTGCGGAGCAGGACGGGCTAGTGACGAGCAGGCAGGCTCGGTCGCAAATCGGTATCACTCCACAAGATCTCAAGCGACTAGCTGATTCCGGAGTGCTGGAAAGACTTCACCACGGGATCTACCGCCTCACTCGCCTTCCTGATGACGAGCATCTCAATGAGCGGCTCGCATGGATGGCGCTCGACCAGAACACGGTGACCTGGGAGCGGCTCGATCAAGCTGTGCCCACGGGAGTGCTGTCCCATCGCACAGCAGCGCGGCTTCTCCACCTGGGCGATCTGAATGCGGACGAAGTGGAGCTTTCCACCACCCGCAGAATCAGACTGTCGATCCCCGGCGTGGTCACCCACCGGGCTGCGCTGGATCGCGACGACTGGCAGGTAGTCGACAGGCTCCCGGTAACAACAGCGTCCCGCACGATCCGCGACCTGGCAGCCGCGGCACTGGACGCCGGACACCTCGCCTCGATCGTCCGTGACGCTCTCACCCGCGACCTGAGCACCGTCGATGACGTAACTGAAGCGCTCTCCCCCTTCGCTTTCAACTACGGCCATCGAGCACTCGACGGCCAAGGCTTTCTCGACGCACTGATTGCCGAGGCAGGAGTTCCTGCCACCACGCTGGCGATGGCAGACATCGTGCGACGACAGTCAGCTGGCCCAATCAGCCAGTGGGCCAGCATGGCTCAGGGTCTGAATCCGCCCATATCCGAGGCGCTCGCACGCCAGATAACACAGCTCAGCTCAGCCTCGACACGGGCGATGCTTGACGAGATAACTCGTTTCCCTATGCCCCCTATGCCGGACTTCAAGTTCACCGCTGCCGACAACGCCAACCTCTCGGAGGCATTCAAGGCTATGGATGCCTCAGCCGGGGCCAGACGCGCACTCGAGCGCTTCTGGGAAGGTAGCCAGTGAGCCCGACCTCGCGTACGCCAGCAGCCGTCCGGGCATCGGTGACCGATCGATTGAAAACCCAGGCTCGCCAACACGGACAGAACGACCAGATAGCTCGTCGTCGCTTCGTAATGTCGCGTTTTCTGGCCAGGATCTTCGACGCTGATCCCCACGGATGGGTTCTCAAGGGCGGCGTCGGCATGATGGTGCGGCTACCTCACGCCCGCTACAGCCACGACATCGACCTCCTGGTCGCCGACGACTCAGTCGATCCCATCGACGACCTCCGTCGTGTCGCCCGCGACCACCACCTAGATCACTTTCGCTTCGAACTTAGCCGTCCACGACCAATCAGTGGCGACAAAGGCACGACAGTGACCGTGTCCGCCTACCTGGGCGGACGGCAATTCGACACATTCTCGATCGACCTAGTCACCAGCCGACGTCCGCTTGTCGGGGATATCGAACGCCACCCACTGCCCCGGCTCATCGACACCGACGACTTCCCACCTGAGGGCCCCGTCCAGCTCTATCCTCTCGCCGATCAGATCGCCGACAAACTGTGCGCTCTCTACGAGACGTTCGGACCGACTCGGCTACCGTCCGGACGCTTCCGTGACCTTGTAGATCTACTTCTCATCAGTGAATATCTTCCGATTGATCTCGCACCTACAGTTGACGCCGTAGAGCGGGAGCGAGATCTTCGAGGCATCTCCGACATGCCAGACACTCTCGTCTCACCTGGACCTGCCTGGACGACACAGTGGACGGCAACCGCGAAAAGTAGCCCCCTCACCCCAGAGCACTACGACCTCGATACCGCGCTCGGCGACGCCGGCCGCTGCTACAACAGAATCCTTCAATCACTCCCCTCCGCTGACACATCGGCCATCTGGGAGCATCACACCTTCCAATGGCGAGACAACTTCAGCCAGCAGTGAACCGCCCGTCCTCCTCGAGGCTGCGGTCCCGTCTTTCCGACGATCTCGACTTGAATGAGACGCTCCTTCGAGGCTTCGTCTCAGCTGCCCGAACGTTAGAGCGCCAGGGTCGACAGCATGTTGGCCACGTAGGCCACCAAGATTCCTGCGAACAGCAGGGGTCAAGCCCCTGGTAGTGGTGTAACTCGTTCTTGATCCTTCGTTGGTGGTTCCCACAGAGCGGATTTACCAATCCGGGGCCCTGGTCGCGCTGGTGCATAGGGACGTTGCACGGTCCCGTCGCGCAGAGTTCAGCCCAGCACGACACCCATCTCTCATGCCCTGCTACTGCTGTTTCAGCGCCGCCACCAGTTGTGAGGCAAACCCGCCATCGACGGTGATCTCCTTAACACCCGAGTACTTGTCGTCGTAGATCGGTACGTACACGGGTTCACCACCCCATCCAGCCTCAGCCTCCGCGCGTTCGACCGCCTGCTTCAGACCCCGAAGGGCATGAGCACGCCTATCCGGGTCGCTTGTGACTATCGCGCGCGCGTCGTCGCGCCCGACTGGCCTCCCGCTCTCGGCGGCCCGCCTGAGAAGGCGCCCCCACTCAAGATCACGCTGGTGACCGTCCAGTTCGACCTCCTCGAGGATCCGCAGAGCGGCCTCCTGGTCGACAGTCAGGCCCGAGTAGTCGTACTCCTCTTCAGGGGCCCTGTCGCCAATCTCGAGGTAACTGCTGTACAGCTCGGCCACCTCATCCGCAGACCAACCACCGATGTCCAGACTTAGCGTCGTCATTTCTCCCTCTCCCCTGTTCCATAAAGGAACATCTTTTGCTCCCGGACCGGACAGCGTCAACAGTACCACGGTAATGCAGATATAACTCGACGGAACACAAGTTTTAATCGACTTTGGGTTACCGGTGCCTCCGTCTGCGTCGCCACCACCTAGCCCAGCCCAACATCGCGGCCCCCTTTCGCAGTGACCTCACGTGTTCCATACCGGCGGGGTCGCCGATCGTGGAGCGTTTGCCGGGCGTCACCGCTCTCGGCTGACGATCCATGACGGCACGGAGCTATCGGCTTTCGCGCATCAGCAGCACAGTCAGCGAACGAATTTGGGCGGCGTTGTCTACTTCTGTCGCTGGAGTGCGCGGTACAGCGTGGACCGGCCGACCCCGAGATCACGGGCGATCGCCGACGGCCCCTCCCCCGCCTCGATGCGGGCACGGGCCTTGTCGACCTGCTCGTCAGTCAGGACACGTTTGCGCCCCTTGTACTTGCCCTTCGCCTTGGCGATGGCGATGCCCTCAGCCTGGCGCTCACGGATGATGGCCCGCTCGAACTCAGCGAACGCCCCCAGCAGCGAGAGCATCAAATCCGCTCGAGGATCCTGGACGCCGGCGGCGTAGGTGGCCCGCTCGTGGACGAACTCCACACTGGCGCCCTTGGCGGTGATCTCGCCAACGATCTGCTTGAGATCAACCAACGAACGAGCGAGGCGGTCCATCGAGGCGACAACCAGCTCGTCACAATCTCGCAGGTATCCGATGCACTCTTCGAGCTTCACGCGATCGGCACGCGACCGGGCGGACTGTTTCTCGATATAGACCCGGTCGCACTCCCCCACCGCCTCGAGCTGGCGCGCCTCGTTCTGATCGGCCGCCGACACCCGCACGTACGCCACCCGCTGCCCACGAGGACGCGAGTTCCGGCGAGCCGGCTTCAGATTCGTCTTCTGTTTCGGGTTCTCCTCGATGATGTTCTCCGAGTCCGTCGACTCCACCCGAAAGTTCCAGCCCAACTCGTCCCGGCGGCGGAACCGGGTCTGCACGCTTCCGCGGCTGACGATGAGCACCTCCTCGCCACCATCGCCCGCCCGGTTCAAGAGCGTCCCGATCCGATCAGCCATCGACAGAGCCTTTCGAGCGGAAATCTGTATCAATAGATCTTAGACCCGATGGGAAGACGTTTCATAAATGCCGAAACATACCCTGTGACACAGCGGCGGAGGTTGGCGGCATGTTGTCCCGCACGGGTGTACCCCATAAAGACATCTCACAAGGACCGGCATGGGATGGCGTTAAAGCTTGCGGGGTAAGAGCTCCCTCCCATTCCGAGCGTTTAGATGGACTAAGCGTGATCAGTGAAGACAGGCGCGGTGTGCCATGCCGGAGCGGGGGGCGTGCCGCCGTGCGAGTATCGGGCTCGTGGACCTGACAGACCAGAAGAGCAGCCCGTCTTCTCCAGAACCGCTGACCGAGGATCAGCGCAAGCATCTGGACTTCATACAGGCAGTCGTTGCTCGGTTGTCCTCATCGTCAGCGACAATCAAGGGTTGGACGCTCACTGTGGCCACCTTCGTCTTCGGCTTCGCAGCCACCCAAGGCTTCCCAGTACTGGCCGGCTTGGGCTTGGTGATCGTCACCGTTTTCGGCTTGCTCGACTCGTACTACCTCCGTGAGGAAAGGTTGTTCCGGTACCTCTACGACGACGCACGCCGCGGCGAAATCGAGGTCTACTCGATGAACAAGAACCTCTACGCGGCCAGGTGCACGAAACGGAGTGTGATCTGGTCGTGGTCCGTATGCGGCTTCTACGGGCCGCTTCTGCTACTCGGCTTGGGGATGTTGGTGTGGGCCACCGTGGCGTGACCAGAGGTTCTAAACTCGCGCCTCAGTGCCTCCCAGGCTTCGTCCTGAGCAAACTCTGAGTACCGTGTCTCCGGGGGCCAGATTCGTCCTACCGCGTCATCCTCCCACCTGGGCACGACGTGCACGTGAAGGTGCATCACGGTCTGCGTGGCGACGGCTCCGTTGCTCTGGATTACGTTGAGCCCGTCCGGCCTTACTGCCCGTTTGATCGCCCCGGCCAGCGTTACGGTCCATCTCCCAAGTTCGCTCGCTACGTCTTCGTCCACGTCCCAGATGTCGCGGATATGAGCACGTGGGACCAGCAACGTATGGCCCAATGTCGCGGGCTCAGTTGGGAAGAAGGCGACTACCGAGTCCGTCCGGAACACCTCTCGCGCGTCCCCCCTTCGAGCGACGATCTCGCAGAACGGGCACTCGGGTTCAGTGGGCGGCGTCGTAGGCATCGTCAACCCAGGAGCCCAGATTGTTGTAGCCGTCGTCGTTGACCCAATCGTAGGTGCGGTAGCCGCTGGGGAGAGGGTTGGTGCCCTTGAAGTCGGTATCCCCGGCGAAGTCCTTGATGTTGTGGATGTAGATGCCGAGCAGCCCGTTGCCTCGCTCGATGCTGCGGTCGATCTCGTAGTTCACCCAGCGGCGGGATGCGGTCTGAGCGCCGATCAGGATGGCTGTCACCGTGGTTCCTTTGAGAGCATCGTCGATTAGGCGTTTTACCGCCTCGTCGCTGGTCCCCTTGGCTGACTCCCAGAGCGACGCCTCGATCCACTCCGGCGTGATCGAGGGCTTCAACTTCGAACTGTTCCGAACCACCGAGGCGCGTTGAACGTCGCGCTGGTAGTGGAAACTGAAGAAGGTCCTGTGGGCCACAGTGGGTCCTCTCCTATCGGCGACCGCGCGAGCCGCAGGCCGTGTGTAGACCGTACCGAAGGGCTGTGACATGGGTGCTTTAGGCTCGCGTCGGGCCAGGTTACTTGCGCGTCCGCCAGCTTTGAGGCCAGGTAGTCCCTGGCGTCCGTGAAACTGATTAACCGGGCGAACTCGCCCTTGGGAGTGGGCCACAGTGGGCGAAGGTGCACCCCAAAGGGGCGTCTTGGTTTGCAGCCCTGTTTGCAACTTTCATGCAATGTGGGCACTATTGCACTTATAAGTGCAACTGCGTACCGTGGAGCGCACATCCGGTACACGACCCAGAGTCGCCGAGGAGGGACGCGATGACGATCACGATTGCAGCCACCAACGAGGTCTTGCTCTCTGCGGACGAGCAGTCTGTCGCTCGCGACTTTGTGCAATCCCTCGGTGGGCAGCCCCTCCAGATTGGAACCGGTCAGGACGCCGAACTTCCTGTCGAGGTGGCGAGAGTTTTCGAGTTGGTGCTCGACGCGATGGCAAAGGGCCGCCCGGTCTCGATCGCGGCCATGCCCGAGAACCTCACCACCACCGCAGCCGCCGGACTGCTGGGCCTATCGCGACCGACGTTGATGAAACTTGTCCGCGAAGGACGCATCCCCGCCCACAAAGTGGGCTCGCACCATCGACTGCGTAGCGCTGACGTTCTGGCCCTAAAGGATGAGCTACGCCTGGAACGCCAGCAGGCCGTCTTCGACGTCATGGACCTGGAAGACGAGCTCGCCAGCAACAACCCTTGACCCCTGCCCAGCGGCACCCTGCGGGCACCCTCGGTGTCGCTGGGCACTTATAGGGTGGCGTTCATGGCGATTGTGCGACCACACTCGGTTCTTCCCGACGCGAACATCTGGTGCTCCGCCACACTTCACTCCTGGTTCGGCCTCATCGCTACCGAGACCATCGGCTCATGGACCTTTCATTGGACCGAGGACATCCTCGCCGAAGCGATGTACCACCGCCGAAAACGATTCCCCCGAGCCTCGTCTCAGCAGATCGAAGCGCTCCGGGATCGATTGATGGCTTCCATGGGCGAGAACCGCATCAGCAGTTTTCCTATCGACGAGTCGGTCACCTACCCGGACGAGTGCGACGCGCACGTCCACAGTGCCGCCATCCATGAAGGCATCGCCATCATCGTTTCGAACGACCGCACAGGCTTCACCGGCTTGTACCCCGACCCTGATGATTGCCCCTACGAGGTTCACACCGCTGACGAGTTCCTCACCCTCGTCGCCGACAGTGCCCCCCAGGTGGTGGACGCCGTCATCACCGCCCAGCTCATCCACTGGACAGGCAAAGGCCGCAGCTTCTCCCTGCCCGACAAGCTCAGGCAGGCCCAGGCGCCCCACTTCGCCGAGTACGTCAGAGCCCGACTACAAACGATCCCCCTGCCTAGCTCGGCCCCGAAGCAGAGTTGAGCTGCTGAGATGGCTGAACATAGATCCAGTCGTTCAAGAGCCCCATCCGACGGATACCAGTGAACATCGTCTTGTAAGACTGTCCACATGGCTTCTGTGCATGAGGTGATCGAGGCGTTCCGTCAGGCTCCGACAAACGTGGAGCGGGGAACGAAGTTCGAGCAGCTCATGGTGCGCTACTTCGAACTCGACCCGATGTTGTCGCAGCAGTACGACAAGGTGTGGCGGTGGATCGACTGGCCCGGCCGGGACGGCAAGCCCGACACCGGGATCGACCTGGTAGCCCGCGAACGGGACACCGGTGAGTACACCGCAATCCAGTGCAAGTTCTACGAGCCCAATCACTACCTACAGAAGGGCGATCTGGACTCGTTTTTCACCGCTTCGGGCAAGTCCCCGTTCACCAACCGGGTCATCATCTCCACGACCAACAAGTGGGGCAAGCACGCCGAGGACGCCCTCGATGGTCAGACCATCCCGGTCCAGCGGATCTCGCTCGAGGACCTCGCCGAGTCGGCGATCGATTGGGACATCGCCTGGCCCCAGGGCGAACTCCAAGTCGACCTGTCCCCGTCCACGCCATACACCCTGCGCCCCCACCAGCAGGAAGCCCTGGATGCGGTGTTCCGCGGGTTTGCCGAGGGCAACGACCGGGGCAAGCTCATCATGGCCTGCGGCACCGGTAAGACCTTCACGTCGCTGAAGATCGCCGAGCAGACCGCCCTCGACAACGGCGGGCGCGCCCGAATCCTGTTCGCGGTCCCCTCAATCGCCCTGTTGTCGCAGACTCTGCGGGAGTGGACTGCCCGTGCCGAGCTAGATATTCGGGCGTTCGCAGTCTGCTCGGACACCAAGGTCTCTCGTGCAGCGGAGGACTACGACACCTCCGATGTCGCCATTCCAGTCACCACGAACCCAGAGCAGCTCGCGGAGAAGATGAGTCACCGCAAGCGGGCAGCGGGGATGACGGTGGTGTTCACCACCTACCAATCACTGCCCGCAGTCTCCAAGGCCCAGAGCCTTGGTGTGGACACGTTCGATCTGGTGATCTGCGACGAAGCCCACCGCACGACCGGCATCACCCTCGCAGGCGAGGATGCGTCGAACTTCGTCGCAGTGCACGACCCGGACTTCCTCAAGGCCAGCCGGCGGCTGTACATGACCGCCACCCCGCGCCTGTTCAACGACGAGACCAAGGACAAGGCCGAGGAACACTCCGCCGAGATCGCCTCCATGGATGACCTAGAGACGTACGGTCCCGAGTTCCACCGGCTCTCGTTCGGCGAGGCCGTCGACCGCGGACTTCTCACCGACTACAAGGTCCTGGTCCTGACGGTGGACGAATCGGTCATGGCCAGCCGGCTTCAATCAGATCTGGCCGATGCCGGTGAGCTCAAGCTCGATGACGCATCCAAACTGGTGGGCTGCTGGAACGGACTGGCCAAACGAGCCGGCACCTCCCCGACAGGCGAGGGCTTCGCCCCCGGTGAGCCGCCGATGCGCCGAGCCGTTGCCTTTGCCCGCGACATCAAGTCCTCCAAGCAGGTCGCCGAGATGCTTCCCCGGGTCGTGGAGTCCTACCAAGACCTGCTGCGCGACATCGAGGACGACGGCGTGGACGTCTCGGACACCAACCGGTCCCTGAACTGCTCGGTGCACCACGTCGACGGCACCTTCAACGCCCTCAAGCGCAACGAGGAGTTGACCTGGCTCAAGGCCGAACCAGATGACAATGAGTGCCGCATCCTGACCAACGCCCGCTGCCTGTCCGAAGGCGTGGACGTCCCAGCATTGGATGCAGTGCTGTTCCTGCATCCCCGCAACTCCGTGGTCGACGTGGTCCAGTCCGTCGGTCGCGTGATGCGCAAATCACCAGGCAAGGACTACGGCTACATCATCCTGCCCGTCGCCGTGCCCGAGGGCGTCAAGCCGTCGGAAGCGTTGAACGACAACCGGCGATTCAAGACCGTGTGGCAGGTTCTCAACGCCCTGCGGGCGCATGACGATCGGTTCAACGCGATGGTCAACTCCATCGCCCTGAACTCCAAGACCCGGGACAAGACCGGCCAAGGCGTCGACCAGCTCCTCGGCGGCCACGTCGGACCCGCCGAGGATTCCACCAACAGTGGTGGCACCGGGTCCGATGCAGGCTCTGACGGATCAGGCGATGCCGAACAGACCAAGCAGATGGCCCTGTTCT
>NZ_BCSL01000057.1:0-13503 GCF_001570845.1 Dietzia papillomatosis NBRC 105045
GAATCCGCTGGTAAAGCTCCAGCCTCGGACCGTGGGAGTTGCCGTAGTCGTGATCAGGACCCAGCACGGGGAGCACTTCGGACCAGCGGGTCTCGCTGACGAGATGCCGGACGTAGTCAAGGAGTCGCGTTTCGGCCTTGACCTGGTAATCAAAGCCGTCAAACTGCAGCAACCGTTCCGTTTCGTCACCGATGCTCTGCCCGGCGCCCCGAAGACGCTGGATGCTGACGGTGATGGTGCGAAACATGTCGAGTAGATCCATCACGAAGGTGCACTCGTCGGCCGTCAGTTCGGGGTGGGTACTGATGAACACGTCGCTGTATTCGGTGACGTACCCGCCTTCCAGTATCTGGGCGCGTTGGCGCTGATAGTCGGGGTCCCCCTCCACATGGGCGCAGTCTTCGGTGGGGGCCTCTTCATGCGTGGGTGGCATCACGTGGGCGAGGATGCGGTGCTGCATGGCGAGCATCTGCCGCTCGTAGGTCGTCAGGGTGCGCGGCGCAGTCTCTGTCCACCGCCCCCGGGGATCATCTCGAAGGATCAGCCCTTCCAAGGTGGATCGCACCAGGTCGGACAGGCTCACGCCCCGACTCTGCGCGAGCTCCTCCAGCTCGGAGCGCATGGCATCGTCCACACGAAACGCTATCGTCGCCACAACACCCTCCCAAAACACCGTCAAACTATCTGTTTAACTGTTATACGCACCGTACCACAGTGGCCGGTCCACGCGGAGGGGACGATGCAGGCAGGGGGATGGACCACCTAATTCGACGTGGTTGTCAGTTGATGTTGGAGCGCCCGGTACAGCGTGGAGCGTCCGATTCCGAGATCGCGGGCGATCGCCGATGGCCCCTCCCCCGACTCGATGCGGGCGCGGGCCTTGTCGATCTGCTCGTCGGTCAAGACGCGTTTGCGCCCTTTGTACTTACCCTTCGCCTTGGCGATGGCGATGCCCTCTGCCTGACGTTCACGGATGATGGCCCGCTCGAACTCGGCGAACGCCCCGAGCAGCGAGAGCATCAGATCGGCGCGAGGATCCTGGGCGCCGGCGGCGTAGGTAGCCCGCTCGTGGACAAACTCCACGCTGGCACCCTTGGCAGTAATCTCGACAACGATCTGCTTGAGATCCACCAGGGAACGAGCGAGCCGGTCCATCGACGCAACAACCAACTCGTCACCATCTCGCAGATACCCGATGCACTCGGCAAGCTTCTCGCGATCAGCACGAGAGCGTGCAGACTGCTTCTCGACATAGATCCGGTCGCACTCCCCAACCGCCTCGAGCTGACGCGCTTCGTTCTGATCCGCGGCCGACACCCGCACATACGCCACCCGCTGACCGCGCGGCCGCGACGATCGGCGAGCCGGCGTCGGATCCGGCTTTGGCTTCCCCTCGACGATGTTCTCCGAGTCCGTCGACTCCACCCGAAAGTTCCAGCCCAACTCGTCCCGGCGGCGGAACCGAGTCCGCACCTTCCCGCGGCCGACGATGAGGACCTCCTCGCCACCGTCACCCGACCGATTCAAAAGCGTTCCGATCCGATCCGCCATCCGAAGACCCTTTCGCCCGGATTATGTATCAATACACCCTAGACCCGAAGGGACGCTGTTTCATAAGTAGCAAACTTGACCCTGCGACACAGCGCCGATGGCGGATCCTTGACCGTCCCGCACGGGTGTACCCCAAAGCACCAGGTCCTAGGGTCTAGAGGCCCGGCTGGCCCAAGGCATTCTCCAGGTTTGGCGATCGTAGAAAGCTCGCTGAGCAACTAGTGTTGTGCCCATGGCGACTGAACGGCGCGAGCAGGTCTTCATCAGTTCGACTTTCAAAGACTTAGTGGAGGAGCGCCGTGCAGTTATCCAGACCCTGCTAGAGGCCGATTGCATCCCCTCTGGGATGGAGCTGTTCCCAGCGTCGAACAGCGAGAAGTGGGACCTTATTAAAGGCGTAATAGACCTCTGCGACTACTACGTCGTAATAATCGGCGGCCGCTACGGCAGCATGGACGAAGTCGAGCAACTCTCGTACACTGAGATGGAATTTGACTACGCGGTGGAGACCAAGAAGCCCGTGATGGGGTTCCTTCACGGCGATCCCGGAAAGTTGCCTGGCAACAAACTTGATCTCGCCGACGATCTGCGCGAAAAACTAGACGCCTTCCGACACAAGATCGAAAGGAAGATGGTCAAGTACTGGCACGAACCTGGGGACCTCCCGGGCCAGGTTGCGCTTGCAATTATGCAGATCCGCAAGTCACATCCGGCCGTTGGATGGATAAGAGCCAGTGAAGCTATGACACCTGAGGTCAAGGCGGAATTGGCCGAACTTCGAGCCAGAGTGCGAGAACTATCGGCGGACCTCCACGACGAGCAGCGTCAGCACGCCTCGGCTGTCGACCCGTCGGAACTAGTGCAGGGAAACGAGGCCGCCGAACTCATTTGCGCCTTTGAGTACCACACGCAACGAATGGTCGATGCTGGAGAAGCGCGTCAATACAACAAGAAGCGCACACGTTGGACAACTCATTCCACTTGGAACGAAATTCTTAAGCATCTCGGCCCTGAACTCATGGACGAGGCATCGGAGGAGCACCTCCGTACACGTTTGTCGCACCTTTGCGGCACGCTGGCGCGTAAGGCGTTAGTCAACGCAGACTCCGCTTCCGATGCCTCGCTGGATGATACGGAAGCATCTGGGGACGCTTCAAAGGAAGACGACCGGATCGGACAGATTTACAACACCAAAGTCGCCATCGAGAGTTTCAATGACGTGAAGGTCCAGTTCACAGCTCTCGGACTCATCGAGAATGGTGTCAAGCGACGGCCAGGAAGTGATACGAACACGTACTGGCGCCTTACAGATCGCGGGCGCCAGCAGCTGCTCCAACTTCGTGCGATCCGTAAGCCCATACTGGTCAATTCGGGCCATGACGCCACCGATGACACTGTCGATCCAGCGTAGCGAACGATTGCCACACAGATGGAGCCGCCATACCTCCGCACCTACCGCGGTGCTTCCAGGGCTGGGCAGGCAGGCGGCTGCGCCCTGGCACCTACTAGACTACGAGTTGTACAAGATGTACTCTTAGTGGCATGGTGACCACGACGCTCAGCAACTTTCGCGCCCATCAGAGTGAGGTACTCGACGCCGCACAGCGGGCGCCGGTGGAAATCCTCAGCCGGGGAAGCCGTCGGCGCGCCGTTGTCGTCTCGCCGGAGTTCTTCGACCGTGCACTGCAGGCCCTGGAGGATCAGGCCGACGTTCGCGGTGCGGCCGATGCCCGCCGCGAGGACGGCAGCATCTCCCACGAGGACCTCATGGCGGAACTGGGCCTGTAGACCTGCGCCTACCACCCGCTGATGCCCTATTCGATTACCTATAAGCCCTCGGCTGCCAAAGCCCTCCGCAAAGTTCACCCCACTGAGCAAAAGCGAATCGTCCGCGCCATTGAAGCCCTGGCTGTGACACCACGGCCGCCCGGCGCGATACAGCTCGCCGGAGGCGAAGGTGAACTACGAATCCGCGTCGGCGACTACCGCATCATCTACGACCTCGAAGACGACGCCCTTGTCGTGCTCGTGCTGCGCATCGGCCACCGCGGTGACGTCTACAAGTGACCTCATCCCCTGCCGAACCGATGACGGCTACGTGGGGGCGTACTACCCCGCCGGCGCCGATAAGACGCGTTTCGACAATCCGCAGCCGGCACGGCTCGCGATGGCAGAATCCAACGCCTAAGCTGACAAGCCGAAGCTGCTAGACCTGTTCGTTACCCAGGACCAGGGTCTCGACGCCAATGCGAACTTGGAAAGTTCGCAGTTCAGACGCTAGTTGCCAACTCCCCCTCATCACAGGGCGGGCTCGTCACGCGGCTAGGCGCCCGTGCTCGATGCTCGCACCGGACTTGCCTGCCAGCCTGAGGATCACGACCTCTTCGGTGGCCGACACCGTCAGCGGTATATACCTCGATCCGTTTTTACCAACGGCGGTGTTCACCTCTGGCGAAACTACTCAGGAAGTGCGTTTCGAATAGCTGCCTCGATAAACTCAGACACGGTCTCCCCTTGTTGGATGGCCGCAATCTTGGCTCTCCGGTACACCTCAACATCAAGCGCTAGAGATGTCTTCGTACGCCGAGGACCGGCCGGACGTGCGGCTTCAGAAGCAGAGAACGTTTCCGAGACCGGCCGGATGGGAGCTGCGGCCCGTGGGCGCAAACTACGGCTCACCGGTTCCGATTTGCCACTCATTTAGTCACCTCAACGATCTCGTCCATCAGGTCTCGATAGCCGAAGAAGCTTGTTGGACTTGTGCCGAATGACTGGCGTATCGCCTGTCGCTTCCCAATCACATTCTCGAATACGAACACCCCTTCCGATTCAAGGGCCTCCTTTGTGAGCTCGAGCAGCTTAGTGCCGAGCTCAACGCTCGTGAGAAGGACGCCAGCTGGCTTATGTGCAGCAGCCTCCAACGTCGGCCAGACGCGCTGGAGGTCCAACCCAGACGGCGCAGTGGGGACCACGACAACATCAGCCGCATCGATCGCGGCCTGAATGATGTCAGCAGCACCCGGAGGCGTGTCGATCACTGTGATGTCGCTACTAGATGCGCGCGAAAGCGTGATCTTGTTCGCGGGCGAGACTTGAAACGGCAAAGGCGCACTCCCCTCCGTCGCAATCTCAGCCCAACTAGTGGCCGACCCCTGAGGGTCCGCGTCTAGCAACTCAGTCGACTTGCCCTGCGCGCTCGCGACCGTCGCTAGGTAAATGGCGGTGGTCGTCTTACCGACGCCACCCTTGGTATTAACTACCGCAATCTTCAAAACCCGCTACACCTCAATCTTCCTACACCTCGACACCGCTGTACCTATTGTGGTCATTACCTTGATACCAAAACTGCAGTACAGGAGCGCGCTAGCCACGCTGGACATCCCGAAATACCTTTAGACCGATAACGGTACATCAGTAATCACCGTTAGACCGGTACTGGTGTTGCGGTGTATACCGGTGTAGGTTTTGCGGTATACACCGCTGCGGATGTGTCGCAGCCGCTGACCGCCTACAGAGCCGTAGGCGGCGCCAAAAACTCCACCTCACCTAGGCGTGTCGATAGGATTTGTGGCGCCAAGTGTGGCAGTTTTCCTCCCATGGCGACGAAGCAGCGGGGCCCCGGGCGACCGTCATTCGGCGAGCGCATGCGCGTGCCCGTCCGTATGGCCCCTGAGGTGTACGAGGCACTTCGGGTGGAAGCCAGGTCTAGAGGCGTCTCGATGTCTCAATACTTGTCTGACCTCGCCGCCATCAATCTTGGCCTGCCCGAGGCCGTAGTTCCACCTGCAGATGAGGAGGCAATTTCAGCGTGAGGCGGTGGCCGGCCCGCGCCCGGCCAACAGTTGAACACCCCGCAACCCTGAAATGACTGATCCCGGCCCACTGGCAGGTGGACCGGGATCGAAAGTCAAGAGTTCGAGTTACCGCTCAAACTCGGTGTTGCTCACCGATTAGGAGAGCTGTGCTTCCAGGCACCTCTCAGAGTAAGTCATACCCATCGGATGGTCCAGTCGATCCGATCGGCGTGTCTCACTCTGACCGCGACAACCTCATACCCCCCGATCCCACCTGGTGGTGGGACTCCGTGGTGTCCGCGTGGAGTCCGCGCCCGTATGTGCGTGTCGACACGCACAAGGCGCATACCTTCGCCGCCACGCAACGTCTCACCGACGGCGCGCCGGGGGAAGATACACCTTTTGCGCTGCACTTGACCGATGAATCGGGCAAGTTTCGGCTCCTCGCCCTGGATTTTGACGCCCACCATGCTGGCTCAACCGCGGACCCAGACCTCGCCGCGTGCACAGCCGCCCTGACTGGCGCGGGCATCGAGCACCTGGTGTGCTCGTCAGGACCTGGTGGGGGATACCACGTATGGATCCGGCTGAGCACCGCCATCTCGGCGCACCGCCTGGCACCGATCATCGACGCTTTCTGTACCGCGTGGCCCTCGCTGGATCGGGGCCCGCTGTCCAACTCGCGTACAGGTTGTGTCCGCGCCCCGGGCTCGCCTCACCGCGCCGGCGGCACGTCAGTGCCCCTGACAGATCCCCATATCCGCCCGGTGTCCCTGCGAGCGTTGCGCACGCTACTCACGCAGCTGACACAACCACCTCAGACCAAGGGCACCTCCACCGCCGGTGCTGGGATCGCCCCAGTTCCTGTGCACGTCGACGCGCAAGGCCATCCGTACCTCTCCGGACCCAAACGCCCCCTGAACCCTCAGATCCGTGCCCTTGCCCGCGCCCCGATCACTGCCCGCACGGATGCCTCCGCGGTGGGGTGGTCAATCCTATTGGCCTGCGCCCACGCTCGGATGCAGTACCGCGACCTGCACGAGGCCGCTTTCACCGACCGGTGGCCCGGCCTGGAGTTTGTACGGACTAGCCGCACCGGTGCGGGGGAGCGCAGCCCTCGACTCGACGTGGCCGCCGAGTTGGCACGCCAGTGGGCCAAAGCCGTCACCGCTGCCAGCTACACCCAGCGCAGCACTGCAGGACCCTCGCCTGCCCGCCGAGTCGCCGAAGCCTTGGTCGCCGACCTGCTCACCCGCATGGACGCACGGCCCGGCCGGTGGACTGGCAAGACCGGAGCCCAGGACCGCCTGGTGCTCCTGGCGCTGGCCGCCCGCACGCTCGCCGCCGCAGCCACCGAGGTGCACCTGTCCGAGCGGGACTGGGCCCTCGCCGCCGGCCTGACCAGAGACGCCGTCGCCGACCGACTGAAAGTCCTTGGCCAGCAGGGGTGGGTCGCCCGCGTGCAGCGAGCGGCAGGCCCCTGGGCGACGGTGTGGCGGATCGTGAACCCCGGGGGCGGGAAGAAAAGAAGTGGCGCAGTATTTACTCCGGGGATGCAGAGTCAGCTTGACGCTGAGCTCGAGTGCGCCCGGGAAGATATCTGGCACGCTCGCCCCCTGGGGGTGTTGGGCATGCGCGTATGGACCCACATGTCCGCTGGTCGCGTATCAGTGCGTGAGCTGGCGACCAGGTTGGGTGTTTGTCCGGCGACGGTGCGCAGCAAACTGCGCGCACTGCGCTCTCTGGGTTTGTGCACCGCTGACGGCCGCGTGTACCGGAGTCGGTCGCGGTTAGCGCGAGCGGCCGTTGCTGCTGGTGTCGACGGTGCGCACGCTGATCGGGTGCGCCTATACCGGCTGCATTCGGCGGTGTTTGTGTGGTGGTTCACCACCCGGCATCAGCCGGAGCGCTCCGACGCGCTGGCCGAGTGGGGCGAATTCCCCGATCCTGCTGAGGCGGAACAGATCCATCCGACCGACATCGCGCTGGCCTACGGCGCCACCTCGACCGGCCCGCCAGTATCAGCCACCACCTGGGGCGCGGCGATGGCTGCCCAAGATCGCCATCGCGAGGCCGATCCCGACAGTTGGTGGGAACTGGTCGCCGCAGCCCGCGCCGCCCTACCCGCCCCCGACATGCTGCTCGCACCCCACCAATGGGCCGCCACCGCCGCCTGACCACTGGTGCCTGATGCCTCGGAGCCGGGGCGAGTCACCACAGGTCGGGGGAGGAGTCGGTAGACGGCCCCCATGGCGAGCTCGTCGTGGTGTGGGTCTCCGGGCCGCGTTCTTGTTCTGCGGCACGGTGGGCCAGATAGGACTCAGCGAAGTCGTCAGACGCTGCGGGTGCCGGTGCGGTGGTGAGCGAGCCGTGGGTGGTCGCTAGCCACGCTGCGAGTTCGGTGTCGGTGGCCGGCGCGATTGGGGGAGGGGTGGGCAGGGCGTCCCGGTCCCGGTCCTCATTTGTCGCGTGACGTATCCGGTGCGCGATGACGGCCCCTGGATTGTCGGCGGTCTCCAGGTTCGCGGTGGCCTCGGCCCACAGCTCGCGGGGGTCGTGGCCGGTGGTGGCGGCGTTGGTCCAGGCTTGGGCGAGGGCGTCGTATTGGTCGCCTCCGGGCTCGAGGTGTCGGCTGTAGAGGCGCGGCAGGGCGTCGATGTAGGTGGGCAGTGTTGAGCTGGTGAAGGCTTGGGCAGCGAGGTCGACGCCGTGGCGGTACAGCGCTTCAATGCGCGCCGGGTCGGTGGCGCCTGTCATCTCCTCGCGCAGTGTTGCGGTCGCGGAGGCTTGGTGGGTGTCGCGCCTGAGGATGGCGGCCAGTACCTCGGCGGCGGTGGGGGCGTCGTGGTCGCCGGCGGAGTGCATGTGGGCGTCTTCGGCTGACAGGTCGACCGTGGGTTCGCACACGGCGTAGGCGCGGTTCTCTCGTCTGCCGCGGGTCATCGCGACGTACAGGCCGGCACGGTCCACCGAGGTGTCGACGACTGCGTGGGTGACATCGACGGTGGCGCCCTGGGCACGGTGGATGGTCGTGGCGTAGCCCAGGTGCATGCTCTTGCTCGCGTAGCTGGCAGGCACGACCATATCGTTGCCGGTGTTGATGTCGCGCACGCTTAGTGAGCCGTCGTCGGCGATGCCGGTGAGGGTGAATAGTTGGCCGTTGAGCACCCGGCCGAGGTACTTGCTGTCGGAGGTGTAGAGCTTGGCGTTCTCACGGGCGATGATCGTGTCGCCGACGCCGACGGTGTCGCCTCGGGAAAGGCGCGTGGTGCGGGTGTCGTCGACGTGTCCGTGGGCGATCCGGTCGGCGCGGATGACCTCGTTGAGCGAGTCGACGTCGCTGTTGTTCGAGGCGATGACCAGGCTCTTGCGGCCGGCCTTGGTGTCGTCGAGGAAGGCTTGAACGGCGTCAGTGAGCATCTGCTCGCGGTGTCCGCCACGGATCCAGCCGCGGTGCGCGTAGAGGTCCAGGGCGTCGGTGTTGCCTTCGCGGAGGGCGAGCGTTGCCTCGGCCTGTTCGGTGTCTGCTCCCATGCGCATGACTTCGCTCAGTTCGACTGTTCCCGGGGTGCGGGTCAGGTCGGCGAACAGGCCGCCGGTCTCGACGGCGGCGAGCTGTTTCGGGTCTCCGATCAGGCGCAGGACGGCGCCGGATTCGGCGGCGATTTCGGTCAGCGCGGCGAGGTTTTCGGTGCTGGCCATGCCCGCTTCGTCGACTAGGAGCATGTCGCCGGGGCGGATGGTCACCGGCAGCGCCTCGAGGCTCCGTCCCGGGGCGCCTGGGTTGCGGCCGAGCCAGGTGAAGGTCAGGGAGTCGATGGTGTGGCAGTCGGTGCCGATGTCCTCAGCCAGCACGCTGGCCGCTGCCGCGGAGGGCGCTAGACCGATGACGTGGCGGCCCGTGTTCTCCCACGCCTGCACGACCACTTTCATGGCGGTGGTCTTACCGGTACCGGCCGGTCCGACGCCGGCGGCGAGCAGGGTTCCCGCTCCGACGAGGTGGTGGGCCAGTTCCTTCTGCCCGGTGTTGAGCGGCCAGCCGGTGGTCCTCTCGTGGGCGGCAAGTGCCTTCTCGAGCTTGGCGCGGGGTGCGATCACTGCCACCGGGGTGCGGGCTGCATCCAGGACGCGGGTCTCGGCGTCGAGCACGGCTTGGGTGGTGTACTTCTCGGCGTTGGCGTGCCGGTCGATTCCTGCGCCGGTGTGGCCGGTCAGGGGCTCGGGCAGGATCAGTGGATCAGGTGGCGTCAGCTCCACCATGAGCTCGCGAAGCGCGATGTCCATGACCTTGGCGTGGGCCTGGTCGAGGGCGTCGTCGGAGGCGAACCGGTAGCCCTTCAGAGCTGTGGATACGGCGGTGTCTACGTGCGACCGGCGGAACTGCGCGCGGCGTGACGACACCGATTGGACGGCCTGCTCAGCGACCTGTCGGGCGTGGCTGTCGGTGTCAAAAACCTTGCGCTGCGCATCGACGGTGGCCTGCTCGGTGACGTCGCGGACAACGGATGACACGGCGTCGGCGCCGATGGCCTGCTCAGCCACCTGGCGCCACTTGGCACGGTGCTCATCGAGGGACTGGGCGGGCTTTTTGGCGTCGCGGGTATCGAGGATCGCCTTCTGCCACAGGGCGTACGCCGCTCGCTGGGTGGGCTGGCGCCCGTTCTTCTCTACGTACTCGGCAACGAGCTGCTCGTAGACCGGGCGGGCTAGTGCGCGACGGGACGAGAACACGTCAATGAGACGGCGGTCGATGCCCTTGATGTCCCAGATCGGCGCTTTGTCCGGGTGCGGGTAGTGCGCCTCGAAGTCCAGACCCATCCGGCGGGAGAGTAGGTCGTGCAGGACAGCGTCGTAGCGAGCCGAGATCGCCTGGTGCATCTGGTGGATCGTCCGCGAATCCAGCGTGCGCCACTGGCCGTCGGGGCCTTGCACCTTGTTGGCGATCAACACGTGCGAGTGCAGGTCCGGGTCTCCGCCACGGGTGTCGAAGTGCGTGAACTCAGCGGCGACGATGCCTCTGGTTTTCACCTGCTCGATGCCGCCGGCACCCACGCGGGTGTAGATCGCATTGTCCTCGGCCCATCGCAGGGCCTCGGCCACGGCCTGATGGTGTAGCGCCGCCACTTTTGAGGCCGTGTGCTCGTCGGAAAGCGCCCACAGAACGCTGACACTTTTGACCGGTGAGAAGGTGAAATCGAATCCGGCGACGGCCTGGCGGACCTTGTCCCGTTCGCGGTTCACCCAGGCGATGACGTCCTTGCCGGAGGCGTGTTCATAGCCGAACTCGCTCGTGTAGAACGGGCGGGCCACGCTCTCGGCGAGTTGGTTTCTCTCGTCGGGAGTGGGGCGACGCGCCTCGGCAGTGAGGAACGACTTTTCAGCGGCGGAGATCGCCGCGAGCACGGGGACATCTCCGGAGTACAGGGGGTAGGCCCGGCCCAGCTTGCAGGCGCCCAGACTCTTCCCTTCAGCCATCATCTGATCGGTGTCCGGGTGTAGCCCTTCGCCGTACAGGGCGGCCATTTGGACCTCTCCCACGACGGCGCCGGCGGTCGCTGTCTCAGAGAGCAGGCCGGCCAATCCGCTGCCGATCCACCGCCCGGGCGGTGTTCCCTTGGCCGCGTAGTAGTCCGACAGCGACTTTCCTTCGGGGTCAGCGTCATGGGTGGCGACCGAGCGCAGCAGGTACTGGTATCCAGTACCGGCGTGCACCGCTCGGAGGCTCATCATGAGCCCCAGCGTAGAGCCGCCGCGGGGCGGCGTCTACGCACGACGCGTCGGCGGCGCGCTGAGCAGCCGCTTTCCGGACGTCACTAGTAGTGCCTACTGTGTGTGGCGGTTTAACCGAGCGACAGCGAGGATGATCTAGCACGGCCGGTGCTAGATGTGGTGCGGCGATCGGGGACCAGGACGGCGCGACGATGACGGCGGCATGGTGGTTGGGCATTGCGGCACGATGGGTGGGGCAATAGGGTCGGGTGTCATGGCGGCTACCAAGACTGATTCACGTTCACAGACCGCGCGGGCCAGGGCTCGTCAGGCGATGGCCGACGAGCTGGAGCGGGCACGCAAGCGTGAGGCCCAGTTGGTCGCGGTGTTCTCGGCGATCGATGCCCGCGATGACGCGCAGATCGCTCTCGGTCAGGCGCTGGTCGAGCTTCGGGACCTGGGCGTGGTGCAGGCCGATCTGGCGGAGATGACCGGACTGTCTGCCCGCGAGGTCGGGGCGGCGATCCGCGCCGCCAAGGACAGCACCACCGTCACCGACGACACGGTCAACGATGCCGACGGCGGTGACACGCCAGCGGCGGATCAGACCTCGGCGGACACCAACGGTGACCAACAGCACTGAGCCCGTCTCCGGCGGATGGTTCGAGGACATCCCGCTGCCGGGAATGGACGCCCGTCCCCGGCCCCGACCTGCCCCGAGGCGGTCCAGGCCGTACGACTCGACACTGCCTCCGACCGAGGCGGCGATTGCCGCGTTTGAGTCCCGTGTCGTGCGCGCCCCGGGCAATGGATGCCACATCTGGACCGGCGCCATCTCCGACGGGTACGGACGGATCACCTGGCGTCGAGACGGCGTCAGCAGAACCGAGTACGCGCACCGCTTCGCGCTCCTAGTCGCCGGCCAACTGACCGCCGAGGCGATCGGTGAGCACCGCTGCAACGAACCCTTGTGCGTGCGCCTAGACCCGGACCATCTCATCGCCTCAACCCAATCAGCGAACCTGCTCTACGCGGTCGCCTGCGGACGCACCGGCATCATCCGCAACACCACCGAACGCCACGACCGGCACGCCCGCTCCCTCGCCGTCCGCGACGCGGTCGCCGGCGGCTGGAACCCCAAGGCGTACGCCCGCGCCTGCGGCAACACCGCGCCGCTAGAAGAGCCGCCACTGTTCTAGAATCGTCTCCAAACACCTACAGCAATGGCCCCACCGAAGCGGTGGGGCCATTGCTGTTTCGGTCGGGTGGGAAGTGTCAGCGGGCTGCCGCAAGGCCTCGCGCGCGGCGCAACTGCCAGTAGCGCGGAATCGTCCATTTCAGCGGCGTCTTGTCGATAACGATGCGCCCGAGGTTAGTTCGGTAGACCACATCGTGACGGACCGCGAACGACCAGTGCCCGACAAACCACGCCACCATCCCCAACGCCATCACCGTCGGCGCCCAAGAGCTCGACTGCACCACCCCACAGAAGCCGATCACGGCGCAGATGCCTCCGATGCCGCGTGCCAGCGGCGGCACCAAAAGCGAGGCCACCGCGACCACCGCCACGGCCTGTACCGCGGTCTGTAGATCCCACATGACGTCCCTCCCGTGTTGGCGTTCGTCCCGTTACGGCCCGACCGCACCTGACGGAAGTCCGGGCCGCTTGTTCATTGCCTGTCCTGCTTTGTCAGTGTGCTCGCCCGGTCCGACACGACAAGGCCACCACGGTGCGGATCACTACTTGTCCTCGTCGGCCTGCCCGGAGGAACGAAACGCGTCCAGGAGTTCACGCAAGGTGTCCGAAGTGGCCTCGGCCCGCACCCGGGCACGGTCGGCCTCCTCGGCCTGGACGCGCGCCTGCTCCGCCTCACGCTGCATCGTCTCGAGTTGCTGGCGGACCTGGGCCAGCTCGGTGCGCAGCTGCTCGGCGTCCCGGACCGCCTCCTCCCTGGCCGCGTCGGCGTCTGCTTGTTGCGCGGTGGCGGTCTCCGCCGCGGCGAGGGCGTCGGCCTCGCCGGCGCGCGCGGCATCGAGCGCCACCGCAGTGGCCTCGTCTGCCTGCTCGGCGGCGCGCTTCCACGCCGCCGCCCACACCGAGGCCACCATCGCCGACATCGGCTCCGACAAGTCCGGGGCCTCGGGAACCTCGCCGGCTGCACCCGCGGCGTGCTCGCGCATCCACGCCGCCACCTCGCCGATCCGCACCCCCGCCTGCTTCTGCACCGCCCGCACGGTGACCTTGTCCCCACGCGCGACGAGTACGCCGTAGGCGTGAGCGATCTTCTCCGACGTCGACATGGCAGCCCTTCCAGATTCAGCGTCCGGTAACCGGTAATAGGTAACGTGTTTTGTTTCCTACGTTACCCATTCTAGGTGACGCCCGCGCCCATGTCGAGGATCGAGCGCTGACCGCTGCTAAGGCGCCCGGCGTCCGGCGGCGAGCACG